>JAGCFP010000009.1 GCA_017650045.1 Bacteroidaceae bacterium
AGCAATGCCTCTATAAATACAGCAGGATTGTCCTCACACAGCACCGCCAGTACGGAGGATGGACGCAGTTCCAGCTTATCATTTCTTTCGAAATCCTCCACATCGTCTTGCAACTGATAAGCCACTCCGAGGGCATTGCTGAACTCATGGAAGACCTGGCGCAACTGCACATCTTCTCCTGCACAGATCAATCCCAGTTGCAACGACACCTCAAAGGCAGGCACCGTCTTCTTGCGGAAAATGTCCAACACCTCTTCTAAGGTCACCCCATGTGGCCTATTGCTCCACTCCAGTTCCAGTCCTTGTCCCTGGCACAGTTTCACATGCGCCTGAGCCACTTCTGCCAAGAGCGAAACATGCGTGCACTGACTGAGGAGCCGATAGCCCTCACCCAGCAGTGCATCACCTATATTGATGGCCATGGGGATGCCGTGTGTCACATGCACCGTAGGCTTGCCATAGCGCCACTCATCATTGTCCTGTATGTCGTCATGCACCAACGAGGCCTTGTGAAAGCACTCCACCCCGATGGCTGCACGCTTCACGTCCTCACTCACCTCATCCTTTCCAGAAAGCGCCTTGTAGGTGGCAACCAGGAGATAAGGCCTCCAACGCTTACCGTCGCTCCCCATCCATTGCAGGGCAGCCTCCATCGTCAGTTGCTCATCAGAAAGCAGGTATCTGCGCAGGTTCGCAGGCGCAAACCATTGCTGCACATCCCGTCGCAGTTGTTCATAATCCAGCAGATACGCCTCTTCTCCCGCACGCATCGACATCAGTTCCAGCACATAGCCCGTATCCACCTCCGTGTCTTTACAGCCGTCGTAATTCAGCGGAATGGCCATGCCTGGCAACGCATGACTGATAAGCAGTGGAAAAGCCTTCTCTAAAGAATTCAAGCAACTCACTCCAATCACACAGTCCACCACACGGTTCTTAATCAGTTCCACCACCGACGTGAAACCCTCTGCCACCATACTCATCATGCCCAGCTCCTCCGCCTTCTGCTCCAGGTTGGGAATCACACACCTGCCACACCGATGGCAGAGCAGTCCGAACTCATCCATCTCAGCTTCACATTTGGCCGAGTGACTGAGACACTTGGGCAAGAGCAACAGCCGACGTTCATACGGAATCGTTGCCACGAAATGCTTCCATGCTTGGTTGTGGATCTCCACCATCAGCCATCCTTTGAACGATGGGGGTAAGCTCCGCTCCTCCATCACTTGCTTGGCAATGAGCGCCAGATCATCCATCGAAAGCGGTGGCTGCACCTGTAGGCCACCCACCCGTTGTGCGATGACCTTCCGCAGTGCCATACGCTCCACGAGCGTCGGTGGTACGTCGTATATTTGGCTGGTTGTATTCACTTTATCCATAGGCTCCAAAACCGAAGAAGTAGCGCTTCTTCAAAAATTTGTAAAACACATTCTGCTCAGGGATGGCCTGTGCTTCCATATCGTGACTGGCCACCGCACGCATGTTCCGATACTCTTCCATCACCGTGCCACGACTGGTGGTATCCACCGCTTCGGGCTCCTGCTCCAGCAGCTCCACCACCTTGTCAGGATGGTCCATCAAGATACAGCCTCGCGTCACATCAGCGATGTTCTTCCGACAGCGTGCCAGGAAGGCCGAATTACAGATTTCTCCCAGATTAGTGGCATCTTCATTCAGGAAATCCGTTGCCATCTGGAAGGGTGGACAGAATTCTAAGGCACCCGAGGGCGAGATATGGTGGCTCATGCCCGTAGCTCCAGGGCACATTGCCTTCCCCTTATCATCCCAATACGTATCAATAATGATGAGCGGCGCATCTTTGCGTTGTTCGGCGATGAACTTACGCAGTGCGAAAATCTTCTCTTGCGTCAAGGCATTCTCCACACAAGGTTCGGCACCTACGGGTCGATAGATGTAATACCACAGATACATCGCCCCTTCTTTGGCTATACGCTCTATGTACTCCCTGTTCACCAGATCATCAAAGTTGCTCATGCAGATGCTGCACGCTGCCCCAAAGATCAGTCCGGCTTTCCGACAGGCACGCACGCCACGGAGGGTCCTGTTGAACACCTCGTCACGCTGACGGCGCAGATCACTCTCTTCCTCCAGTCCTTCGATGCTGATGAGCGGTGTGACATTGCCCAACTTCTTCAGTCGCATGGCCACCTCATCCGTGATCAAGATGCCATTGGTAAACAGTTGGAAGTAGCAGTCGCTGTGCTTCTCCATCACCTCCAGCAGTCCTTTATAAAGCAGTGGCTCCCCACCTAAGATGCCATAGAAGTAAGAGCCATACTTCTTCCCTTCAAGGATGATGCCATCCAGTTGCTTAATCGTCAACTGCTTCCGTCCGCCACGACTCACCCAGCACCCTTTGCAAGCCAGGTTGCATGTTTCCGTGACAGACACCATCAAGAAGGCAGGAAAGAACGGCTCGTTCTTCTTCAAGCGCTTCTCAAAGGCATTCATCGACCGATAGCTCCGCCACGCGAAGTTGTACATAAACTTCCAAATCAGCCTTGGTGATGATACACTGAAGATGCGCAAGGCAGCCTTGGTGGTGGCTATGTAATCATGTAGCGTCATACCTTTATTTCTTTTTAAGGAGGGAGATGCCCGCCCTTCGAGCAGCCAATCGTTCCCTCAATGCTTCGTTGTATAGTTGTTTTGTATCTATCTTCATGGCCATCTCCTGCTGTTGCACACCCCCATTGATGGGCGCAAACTCATGCTTAGGGAAGATCACCGCTTCCTGCGGACACGTACGCGCACAAGCCGGACAATTGTTCTTGCAACTATGTGGATCGGTCACCTGCACCTGACCGTCTTCATCGAGCGAGTAAACCCCGAAGAGACAGAAATCGTGGCATTTCCCACAACTCACGCACCGCTCACGGTCGATGATCGGGAACCACGCATCGTGCCCCTGATCCGTGGGAAAGTTGGCCAACTCCCTGCAATACGCTTCCAACAGCTCTTCACTCACCTCCTCCAGCGTGACGCCACTCTGTGCAGCCACTTCCTCCACCGTCTGGGTACGCAGATTCAGCACCTCAGCAGCCTGTACGCCTCGCCATGCCAGTAAGGCACGCACGGCCCTTTCATGGCAAGCCATCACCGTCGTACCCTCCAAAGTTTTCAACGCCTCCTTGTGGTCCTCAGCCATTTCGCAGAGATCAGGCACCACACGCACCTCGAAGCCCTTCTGCTTCAAGAGCACAGCCATCCTGGCCACCTTCTCTGTCTCCATGAAATTCCGAGACACACATCCACATATTATAATTTCCTTATTCATATTTACACACGTTCCATCCACTGTTTGAACTCCGAGGCTCTATTCTTACTGATATAGATAGGCTCAGGCACCTCCGTCTTCATGTTCACGCGCAGACGACCGTCGTACCACACAGAGATATCCTTCACCCCTTCCCGATTGATGATAAACTGACGATTGGCCCTAATAAATTCGGCAGGATCCAGCGTGGCATAGATCTGATCCAACTGACTGCGCAGCGGATAAGACTTCCCATCCGTCAGCATCACACTCGTCTTATGGTCGGTATAATAGAAAAACACCACCTCTGTGATAGGCACAGGCAGCAGCTTGTCGCGATACTGCAAGATAATCTTGTCGCGATAATTAGTCACAGGCGCCACCTTCAGTTGTGCCATCTGAGCCAAGTACTGATTCACATCCTTCGCCTCCCATTTCTTGAACTTCGTCAGAGCTGCCATCACATCCTTAGGATTGATAGGTTTCAGCAGATAGTCGATGCTGTTCACCTTAAAGGCATCGATGGCATACTCGTCATACGCCGTTGTGAAGATGATAGGCACCTCCACCTCTATCTGCGTGAAGATTGCAAAGGCAGAGCCATCACTCAGGTGAATGTCCATAAAGATCAAGTCGGGCTTCGGATGACTCTCCATCCACCTTATGGTTTGAGCCACACTCTCCGTGTTGCCCATGATTTCCATCATCGGATCAATGCTTGCCAAGATACTCACCAAGTTATCGTAAGCAGCAACCTCGTCTTCAACTATTAAAACATTCATAAAAATGAATTTTTAAAATTCAAATATTGAAAGATTCAAAAATGCAAAGCCATGCGGATGGAGTCGCCTTTTTGCATTTTTTAATTTTTTAATCTTTTAATTTGCCAACGGTAGCCATACCGTGAAGCACGTTCCATCATCATCGATGTTTATGCTTTGCTCCATCAACAGCTGGAACCTACTCTGAAGGTTGTTCAGGCCCGTGCCATTGGTCCTGCTGGGTGTCAGCTTCGGGCTAAGGGTATTCTGCACCATCAGTTCATTCGGAGCGCTCATGCTGATGTGCACCGTCATCGGATGCTCACTGTCGATGGTGTTATGCTCCACCACATTCTCTATCAGAGGCAACAGTGAGAGCACGGGCAACTTCAGCGCCTTACTCTCCTCTGGAATCTGAATGTCAAACTTCAGCTTGTCGCCATAGCGCACCGCCATCACCTGGCAGAAAGCATCCACGAAATCCAGTTCCTCATGCAGCGTCACCAGTCCCTTCTTCTCACTCTGCAAGATGTAGCGGAAGATGTCACTCAGATTGTTCACATAAGGCAGCGTCTTGGCATTATCCCCCTTACGCACCAGGGCAGAGATTCCATTCAGTGAATTGAAGAAGAAATGCGGATTGATTTGATTCGTCAGCGCCTTCAGCCTGCTCTCCAGATTCTCTATGCGCAGTTGCTCTATTTCCAGATCTTTGCTGCGCTGATACTCGAAGAGCTTGAAGATATAGCCCAGCATGGCACAGATCAGTCCCGAGGTCAGGAACTGCATGATCACCAGCGTATAAGGCATGTCCATCGAGTCGGTCAGCAAGCTCAGTACGATATACACCCCCAGTCCTATGGCAGAGAAAACAAAGTTCTTCACCAACCGCGACGTGAACGAAGGCGTCTGCCACCTCTTCACATTATAGTCGAGCAGCAGCCACACGAAGAGCCAGTAAAACACGAAGCGAGCCACGAAAAGCAGCAGGTAGAACATGGTGCTCTTGTCATGCATGAACGTAAACGTCAGTTCGCACCACAGCCATGCCGCATTGGGATAAATCACGAAGATGGTACAGATCAACGACAGCAGCAGGGGCTTGTCCTTGATGGAGAGCATATTCTTATCTACGATACTCATAATTTGTACAGCTATTATAATTCAGCATACAAAAATAGCCAATATCTACCTACCTGATACTGCCCCTTTCCCAAAAACGAGAATTACACCGCTGAAAGCGAAAAACGGCTCACTTCGTGAGCATATCCTGCCTGTTCAGTGCCTCCAGATAATAATAATCCGCATAGATGATGGGCACGTCTATCTCGTCATTGGCAGGATAATTCCCTGTGGAGTGAAGCAACAGGAACCCTTGTGCCGTCTCAGGAGCTGGTTGGTAATGCGCAGTCAGTGCCTGCAAGATACCATCCGCTATCTCCCTGTAGTGCTGCGCCTCTGCCTCGCCCACATAAGTGGCCAGTTCATACAGTCCAGAGGCAAAGATAGCCGCTGCAGACGCATCGCGAGGCACCTCTGCAGGCTTGGTCGCAATGGCAGGATCGCGCATGTCCCAATAAGGAATCAGATCAGCAGGCAAGTCATTCTGCGTGAAGAAGAAACGTGCTATCCGCTGCGCCTGTTGCAGATAGCGCACATCCTTCGTATAGCGATAGCACATGGTGAAGCCATAAAGCCCCCATGCCTGTCCACGGCTCCAGACCGACTCGTCCGCTATGCCTTGGTGGGTGATGCGCTTTATCACGCTCCCATCTGCAGGATTGTAATCCACCACATGGTAAGAAGAAAAATCATCGCGGAAATGGTTTTTCAGCGTCTGGTTGGCATGGCTCACAGCCATGTCGTAAAAACGCTGATCGCCCGTCAGGAGCGACGCCTGGAAAAGCAGCTCCAGATTCATCATATTGTCGATGATCACCGCAAACTGCCAACGCTCTGGCGTGCCCCATGTCCAGGAACGGATGCAACCCACATTCGCATCGAAGCGCGTTGCCAGCGTCTTAGCCGCCTGTATCACCACATCCCTGTAGGAGCGCTCCCCCGTGAGCTCATAAGCCTTTCCGAAAGAATTATACACCATGAACCCCAGGTCGTGACTACTGTCGTTCCACTTCAGATCCTCCAGTTTCCAAGTATTCGATACCGCCAGCTCCCGCCAGAAATCCTCCTGCGTGTGCTGCCACATCTGCCACAGTTCGCCAGCGAAGAAACCCGAGCACCAGTCCCCGATGCCCACCAGTCGCAGTGAGCCATCCTTCTCCACACAGCGAGGCATCAGCTTCGACTTATCCGTAGTAAGTTTCCTACCCTGAGCCGTCTGCTCCACGAGGAAACGCAGTTGCCCCTCTGCAGCCTTCCACGCCTCCTGATTAGATTGTACTTGCGCCTTCACTGTGCAGGCTAAGGAAAGCCACACGATACAGCAGGCCGAAATGAATCTTTTCATATCCTAAACGCTTATTGGTCGAACAAATCCAGTTGGTGATGCGAGTCGAAGAGATCCTTCTTCATCTCCGTAAGCTCCTGTTTCGTCAGGTTCCTTCGCTCCTTGAAATCCCCGAGTTGCACCCCCATCTGTCGCAGATACCGATACACGGTATTCGAGGTACGAATATTGAGCAGCGTCATGATCTGCGTCACGCTGCTGCCATTCTCATAGAGCTGTTTGCACTGCATGGGCTTCTCGCGATTCTTCCGATTCACGCTCCCCTCCTTACGTCCCATGCGCACCCCTTTTTCATAAGCGGCACGCCTCACCTGCTCCATCCTTACCCGCTGCACCTGCCTATCCGCTTTCTTCAGCGTCACCAGCAGGTTGTGCAAGATCTGCCCCGTCAGTCCACGCGTTGTGAGTCGGTCCTCCAGCGACGTGAAAGTGATGTTCCGCTCACCCAGTTCGGTAAGAAACTGCACCAGGTCGTTCAGCGATTTCCCCAACACATCCAGTCGCCACACCACCAGCGTGTCCCCCTCTTGCAAGCTCTCTAAGCACTCCTCCAGCTCCGAGCGATCGATGGCACTCACGGTGGTACCCATCTCAAAGATGCGCTCACACCCCGCCTCTTGCAACGCGCTGCGCTGCTCCTCCTTACTGCAAGTCAGTGGATGAATATTCAGAAAGCCCACCTTCATACGCGCCCTCCCATCAATGGAACAGAATAGCGATGGCGCAGAGCACCAGCAGAATCGCCATCACGATGTCCACCTGTTTCTGACGTTTGTCGAAGAAGTGGCGCAGGTAATCCCCAGCCAGCAGCCACACCAGATTAGAACCTGGTCCTGCGATGAGCAACAGCGCTGCCACGGGAAACATATCAATCAGTCGGTTGGAATATGGAAGCACAAAGAGGCTGAAGACCGTCAGGTCGAACAGCAGCATCTTGGCATTGGTAAGCTGCATCACGAGGCCCGACCAGAACGTGCATACCTGCGTATTCTTCACCTGTATGCCCGACTCCCTGTAGATCTGCCACGCCAGCCAGATGATGTAAGCCGCACCCAGATACCTCAGCACATACACATAATCCCCCAGGGCCGATCCTAAAAAATGCGAAGCCACCGCCATCAGCACCACCGCGATGGCGAAGCCCAGAAACAAGCCACGCCACATCACCATGGCCTGCTTCCGCCCATACTTCATGGCGCAAGAGAGCGAATAGATGTTCGCTGGCCCTGGTGTATAACCCACTATCAGGATATAGAGTAGTAAAGTAGGCAGTTGTGAAAGTGGCATAATATTTCTATTTGCCTGCAAAAATACAAATAAATTACTTATCTTTGCACCCAAAAATATAAAAAACTGAAAGAAATGGAAAAAGTAGTAAGCGGCATTCGCCCCACAGGAAACCTACATCTGGGCAACTATTTTGGTGCAGTGAAAAGTTTTGTTGCCATGCAAGATGAGTATCAATGTTTATTCTTCATAGCCGACTGGCACTCCCTGACCACCCATCCCAAACCCGAGAACATTCAGAGCAGTGCCCGTACCATCTTGGCCGAATACCTGGCTTGTGGCATCGATCCTAAGAAGGCACCCATCTATATCCAGAGCGATGTGAAGGAAACCCTTGAGTTATACCTTTACCTCAATATGAACGCCTATCTGGGTGAGTTAGAGCGCGTTACTACTTTCAAGGAGAAAGCCCGTCAGCAACCCGACAACGTGAATGCCGGACTCCTTACCTATCCCACCCTCATGGCTGCCGATGTGCTGCAGCATCGCGCCCATAAGGTGCCCGTTGGCAAGGATCAGGAACAGAACATGGAGATGATGCGCAAGTGCGCCCGTCGCTTCAACAACATCTATGGCGTGGAATTCTTCCCAGAGCCACAGAACTTCTACTTCGGAGAGAAAGCCCTCAAGGTGCCAGGCCTCGATGGCAGTGGCAAGATGGGCAAGAGCACAGGCAACTGTATCTACCTGCGCGATGACGACAAGACCATCACCAAGAAAGTGATGAAGGCCGTCACCGACAGCGGACCACAAGCGCCCAACAGTCCGAAGCCAGAGGTGATAGAGAACCTCTTCACCTTCCTGCGCATCGCCTCTACGCCCGACTGCTACCAGTACTTCGATGAGCAGTGGAACAACTGCACCTTGCGCTATGGCGACCTGAAGAAGCAGATAGCCCACGACCTTGTGGAGATCGTCGCTCCTATCCGCCAGAAGATCGAGGAATACAGCGCCAACACCGAGCTGCTGGATAAGATCGCCCGTGAAGGCGCCGAGGCTGCCCGCGCCAGCGCTTCAGAGACCCTGAAGGCCGTGCGTGAGATCATCGGATTCAGAAAATAACAAAAACACCTTATTCTAATACCACAGACTTATGAGAAACATAGCCCTTAGTGTGATGACACTGTTCATCCTCACGGCCTGCTCACAGAAGCAAGAGCCCCAGATCATCGCCCCCGAAGGTTACCAGCTGGTATGGCACGATGAGTTCAATGAAGGCACCACCCTCGGAGCCGACTGGATCCATGAAGTGAAACCCTCTGGATGGGTGAATCACGAACTCCAGAACTACGTCGATGGCGAATATAATGGCCAGCGCGTCACGGAGCTCTCCGATGGCAAACTGAAGATCCATTGCTTCAAGGACGGCGACAAGATCTACAGCGGACGCGTCTATGCCCACCGCAACGAAGGTTGGCTCTATGGCTACTTCGAAGCCAGCATCAAGCTCCCCACAGGCCTTGGCACCTGGCCAGCCTTCTGGATGATGCCCGTGAAAGGCGAAGGCCGTTGGCCCGTCTGTGGTGAGATAGACATCATGGAAGAAGTGGGCTTCCACCCCGACTACGTACACTCCACCATCCATTGCGAGGACTATAACCACGTGAAAGGCACCCAGCGCGGCGAGAGCAAGCTCTACCCCACTGCAGAAGGCGCATTCCACACCTACGCCTGTGAATGGACCCCTGAGCAGCTGCAGTTCTTCGTAGATGGCGAACTGCTCTTCACCTTCCAGAACGAGGGCAACGGACACAGCTCCTGGCCTTACCACTACGCCTTCTACCCCATCCTCAACCTTGCCTTTGGAGGCGATTGGGGTGGCCAACAAGGTGTTGATGAGAGCGCCCTGCCACTCACCATGGAAGTTGATTACATCCGCGTATTCCAGAAAAAATGAAAATATACCACATAGCCGACCGCCTCACGCGTTGGACCATGATTACCCTGGCTGTACTCATGGCCGTGCTGATGTGTGCCATCATCCTGCTGTCGCAAGACTTCGCGCGGGTGGAATCCTCCAGCCGTTACATGAGCGTCATGCGAGGCACCAACGAGTTCGTGCGTCGTTCCCTCTCCGATATCTTTGTGGCAGCCAACAACAACGTGCATGAGATAGAATCCCTCATCGACCGTCCTGATGAAATGCTCCCCGCCATGGAACGCATCGTGCGTCAGACCACCCGTGTGCGCAGCTGTGGCATCAGCTTCATTGCCGACTATTACCCAGAGAAGGGGCATTGGTTCCTCCCCTATGCCGTGCAACTGTCAGAAGATAGCATACAGACCCTGAACTTAGGCGGACCAGAGCGCGACTACCTCCATGAAGCTTGGTTCCTCGAGGGCATCGAAACCCCCGAAGGCTATTGGGCAGAACCCTACATCGACAGTGAAGACTCCACCACGCCCCTCATCGCCTACATGCTACCCATCCATGACGCCCAGGGGCAGACCGTAGCCGTCCTTGGTGTCGATATGG
>JAGCFP010000010.1 GCA_017650045.1 Bacteroidaceae bacterium
CCATCCACTTGGATGGTGTCCTCCAGATAATACTGATAGAAAGTGATGGCCCCACGTCCGATAGGACTTACAAACTGACGTTGCAACAGGCGGATGTCATCATCGTAAATGTTGATGTCAGAGAATACGTCAGTCAGGATCGTACCCATCATGTCACCTGTACTGAAGAACTCGTCCACACCCGAGGAGTTCATACCCTCAATAATGGTCTTCTTGCTCTTTGGCGACTTTCGATAGATGGTACGTGAGCCTGTCTCTTTCACAGAAATAGGCAGTATTTGTTTGCCAGTCTTAGGCGATTCTTCCACCTGATCCTTGAAGAAAGCAAAGCGCTTGTAGATGCCTTTTTCCAACTTTTCATTGGTGACATCGTTGATAGACATCTTTATTTTTTCATATTTCTGATAGGAATAGTAATCGTTTTCTTCCAACTTATTCCCCTTCTTGTGGGCAATTACTTGGCGCATGAAGTCCACAGCTGGGTTATTTCTTCTGGAATAGCGAGCTCGCTGTGTCACCACCACTTCTGCCAGCTCTGTTGATTCAGGTTCCATTTCCACGTTGAGGGTACGTTGCCCGTTTATCTCCACGCGCTTGGTCTTGTAGCCGATGGAAGAGAATGTCAGCACGTTCCATCCTCTACGAACTTCTACACTGAATTCTCCGTTGTTATTTGTAATGGCTCCTACGCCTTTGCCTTCGTATTGAACGGTAACATAAAGCAAGGGCTCATGAGTAGATGCATCGGTCACCACTCCTCTGATTTGAGCCTGAAGCCCAAGAGTGGCGAACAATGTGATAATTAAATATATAAATCTGTATTTTAGTCTCATTTCAACTTGTTAGGTAGGCATCCCTTGCCATTAAGTTGCAAAGATAGTAATAATAAGGAGGTTTTTGGTTATACTTTCTCAACATTTAACATTGTTTGTACAATTCGCTCAGCTGTCCGGCCGTCCCAACGATCGGGTAGGGTGGTGTGTTTCCACTCCCCATGCATCAGTTTATCCAATGCTGAAGAGAGGGCAAAGGTGTTATCGCCCACCAACTCATTGGTTCCTATGCGCCATGTCTCTGGGTGCTCTGCATAAGAATTGAGGGTAATGCAAGGCACATCTAAGAAGGTGGCCTCTTCGGCAATATTGCCAGAATCGGTAATAATACCTTTGGCTTGATTGATGAGGAAGCCGAAATTCAGGTAGCTCTGCGTAGGTAGCAAATGGAGGTTGGGCGCTTGAATGCCCAGATCCTTCACCGCATCTTCCACATATCCGTGAAGTGGTGCAACGATGGGCAGTCCTTCTGATTTTTCAATGATGACTTGGAGTAGGGAAGTCACCACATGCCTGCGAGCCAACAAGTCACGACGGTTTAAGGTCAATAGCAGATAATTGCCCTTTCTGAGTCCCATGCTGTTGAACCAGATCGGTTGGGTGAACCGATGACGATTGTATCGGATAGTGTCAATAAGTATGTTGCCCACATAATGGATGTATTCTGGAATCATGCCTTCTTGATTGAGGTTACGGTTGGCCACCATGCCTGCAGTAAACAGATAATCAGAGATGGCATCCACAATGGTGCGATTAACCTCACGGGGCATATTCATATCAAATGAACGTGTGCCTGCAATCACATGTGCCACTTTCAATCCTCTTTTTTTGGCCACAATGGCACAACTCATCGTAGCAGTCATATCGTCCACCACCAAAACTACTTGAGACGTATGTGCATCAAGTTCCTTTTCAAAGGCCAGCATAATCTGTGCGGCCACTTCAGAATGTCCCTGTGCAGAAACCCCCAAATAGCTATCAGGCTCACGCATATTTAAGTCGGAGAATAACGAGGCGTCTAAGGCAGGATCATCTTTCCTCCCAGTATAGACCAGACGATATGTGATATCTTTCCCACTATCTCTTGCTGCATCTATGGCTCTGCAGATAGGAGCGATCTTCATGAAGTTGGGGCGGGCGCCCGAGATGATGGTTACTCTCATTTCATTCCTTCTTTTTTATTGTGATGACACAAAGGTACGAATATTTCATGTAAAAAAATGCACCTTTATTCCTTTTTACTGCATCGTGGGAAACATTTTTAATAAAAGTTGTAAAAGACTGCCTATAATCGGAAAAAATTGATTATATTTGCAAATGCTTTTTTAAAATGGGTAAGAAGGTTTTGAAATCAAGATAATAATTAAGATAGTAAAAAATGAAGAAGGAAATCAAATTTAGTCTTGTCTATCGAGACATGTTCCAGAGCTCTGGTAAATTCCAGCCTAGAGTAGATCAATTGGTACGTATTGCCCCGGTGATTATCGATATGGGTTGCTTCGACCGAGTAGAAACTAACGGTGGTGCTTTCGAGCAGGTAAACCTGATGTATGGTGAGAATCCTAACATTGCAGTGCGTGCATTTACGAAGCCTTTCAATGAGGTAGGTATTAAGACCCACATGCTCGACCGTGGTCTGAATGCATTGCGCATGTATCCATGTCCTGTGGATGTGCGTAAGCTGATGTATAAGGTAAAGCATGCTCAAGGTGTAGATATCACCCGTATTTTCGATGGTTTGAATGATGCCAACAATATCATTCCTTCCATCAAGTATGCCCTTGAAGGCGGCATGACTCCACAGGCTACCCTTTGCATCACTTATTCTCCTATTCATACTGTTGAATATTACACCAAACTGGCCGACAAGCTGATAGAGGCTGGCGCACAGGAAATCTGCTTGAAGGATATGGCAGGTATCGGTCGCCCTTGGTCATTGGGAGAACTTACCAAGAATATCAAACAGCGTCATCCAGAAATCGTGATTCAGTATCATGGTCATAGCGGTCCAGGTCTGTCTGTAGCTTCTATGCTGGAGGTTGCCGAAGCTGGTGCCGATGTGCTCGACGTAGCTATCGAACCACTGTCTTGGGGTAAGGTTCATCCTGACGTGATTACCATCCAGGCCATGCTGAAAGATGCTGGCTTCCAGGTGAAGGACATCAATATGAAGGCTTACATGCAGGCACGTGCTTTGACGCAGGAGTTCATCGACGATTTCTTGGGTTACTTCATGGATCCTACCAACAAGCACATGTCTTCACTGCTGCTTAAATGCGGTTTGCCTGGCGGTATGATGGGTTCTATGATGGCCGACATGAAGGGCATGATGCCAGTTATCAATATGTCACTCAAGGCACAGGATAAGCCAGAGATGACCCTCGATGAGGTGGTTATCAAACTGTTTGATGAGGTAGAATATGTATGGCCTAAGGTGGGTTATCCTCCATTGGTAACTCCATTCAGCCAGTACGTGAAGAACATCGCTTTGATGAACATTCTGGCCGAAGCACAGGGCAAGCCTCGCTATAGCTTGCTTACCGATAAGAGCATCTGGGGTATGATTCTGGGCAAGAGCGGTCAGCTGCCAGGTGAAGTGGCTCCAGAGATCAAGGAATTGGCTAAGGAGCAGGGCTTGGAATTCTTCACTGGTGACGTTCAGGCACTCTATCCAGATAACATGGATACCTTCCGTAAAGAGATGGAAGAGAATGGCTGGGAGACTGGTCCAGACGACGAGGAACTCTTCGAGTTTGCCATGCATCCAGAACAGTACCGTCCATTCAAGAGCGGCGTAGCTAAGGAACGCTTCGAGGCCGACCTTCAGAAGGCTAAGGACGCAGCTATGGCTAAGAAGGGCTTCAGCATGGAAGATGTGCTCAAGATGAAGCGTGCCAATGCAGAGCCTATCGAGGCACTGGAGAAGGGACAGATCCTGTGGGAGATCGACCGCGAGCAGCAGTCTATAGCACCTACCGTAGGTACCAAGTACAAGGAGGGCGACCACTTCTGCTACATCCAGACACCTTGGGGCTTGAAGGAAATCTTCGCCAACTTCACTGGTAAGATCATCGAGGTTTGTGTAAAGCAGGGTGAGACCGCCGATAAGGGCGATGCACTGGCTTACATCGAGCGTACCGATAAGAAAGAGGCATAAGCCTGATTTTTAATCATATAGCGGAAGGCTGTCAAAGCTATTTTGGCAGCCTTTCCTTATTATAAACTTCAAATCTTTATGAAAAAACACCTACTCACAACTGCTATGTTCCTAGCAGTCATGACCGCTGCTCAAGCACAGACCGCAGGGGGTGGCATCAGCGCACAGATGCTTGACCAGTTGAAGCAGAGCTATCAGGAAACGCCTTCTGATAAAGCCATCCGTAATGCCATTGGCAGCAACGATATCCGTGCTTTGGCACTCAATCATGACAACCTCACGGCCATGGATACCCATTTCTCCATCCGCGTGGATTCCAAGGGTATCACCGACCAGAAGTCTTCTGGCCGTTGCTGGCTGTTTACAGGCCTGAACATCATGCGCGCCAAGGCCATTGCCAAGTACGAGCTGCCTACGTTCGAGTTCTCACAGAATTACCTCTTCTTCTACGACCAGCTTGAGAAGGCCAATCTTTTCCTGCAAGGCATGATAGACACCTCCGACAAACCTGTTGACGATCAGATGGTTAGTTGGCTGTTCCAGCACCCTTTGAGTGATGGCGGTACCTTCTGTGGCGTGGCCGATTTGGCGATGAAATACGGCTTGGTGCCAAAGGATGTGATGCCCGAGACCTATAGCAGTGACAATACCTCACGCATGGCTAGCCTTATTTCTGAGAAACTCCGTGAGTTTGGCTTGGAACTGCGTGACATGAAGGGTAGGAGGGCTGCCGATATCCAAGCTAAGAAGACGGAGCAGTTGCAGACCATCTACCGCATGTTGGCTCTGACGCTGGGTGTGCCACCTACCGAGTTTGATTTCATCCGTCGTGATGCCAAGGGTGACCCTGTGGAAGTGGAGCATCATACTCCGATGACCTTCTTGCAGAAATATGGAGACACCGGCTTGCTTACCAACTATGTGATGCTGATGAACGACCCTACGCGTGAGTACTACAAGACCTATCAGATCAATTACGACCGCCACACCTACGATGGCAAGGACTGGACCTACCTCAACCTGCCTATTGACGAGATCAAGGAGATGGCCATCGCCTCTTTGAAAGACAACACCGCCATGTATTTCTCGTGCGATGTGGGTAAGTTCGCCAACAACCAGCGCGGTCTGCTCGATGTGAACAACTACGACTATGGTTCCCTGATGGGTACCACCTTCGGCATGGACAAAAAACAGCGCATCCAGACCTTCCAGAGCATGTCTAGCCACGCTATCACCCTGATGGCCGTCGATTTGGATAAGAACAATAAACCTACCAAGTGGATGGTAGAGAACAGCTGGGGAGCAGCCAGCGGCTACCAAGGTCACCTCATCATGACCGATGAGTGGTTCAACGAGTACATGTTCCGTCTGGTGGTAGAAACCAAGTACGTACCCGCCCGTGTGCAGGAGATGTTCAAGCAGAAGCCTACCCTTCTGCCAGCTTGGGATCCTATGTTTGCCGAGGAAGATTGACCTTATCTCCGTCCTATAGCAAAAATAGAGAGGAAGAATTTGCATTTTTCATGCAATTACTTCCTCTTTTATTTTTAAGGTGTGCTATTATTTCGTAACTTTGCACCAAATTATAAAAACCTTTATATTAATATAAACGCATGGCAAATGTAATTAAATTACGCAAAGGCCTTGACATTAACCTGAAAGGCAAACCCGCTGCGGAATTACTGAAGGTAGAAGAGCCTGGTTTCTATTCATTGGTACCAGACGATTTTACAGGCGTAACTCCAAAGGTGGTAGTCAAAGACGGACAGAGTGTTTTGGCCGGGGAACCCTTGTTTATCGACAAGAACAACCCTGAAGTAAAGTTTGTATCGCCCGTTAGCGGCGTAGTTGCAAGCGTAGAACGCGGTGCGCGTCGAAAGGTAATGAACATCATTGTAGAGGCCGACAAAGACCAGAAGTCAGTGGACTTTGGTAAGAAAGACCCTGCAAAGATGTCGGCAGAAGAAATGAAAGCCCTGCTCTTAGAGTCAGGCCTGTTCGCTTTCTTCCGCACGCGTCCTTACGATGTGATCGCAGTTCCTACTCAGTCTCCGAGAGCCATTTTCATCTCGGGTTTCGACAGTGCTCCGCTGGCACCTGATTTCCAGTTTCAGGTGAAAGGCGAGGAAGCAAATTTCCAGACGGGCTTGACAGCTCTTTCAAGGATTGCCAAGACTTTCCTTGGTATTAGTGTAAATCAGAAAGCTGCTGCACTCAAGCAGGCACAGAATGTCACGGTTACCGCTTTCGATGGTCCACATCCAGCAGGTAACGTCGGTGTGCAGATCAGTCATGTGGCTCCTGTGTCTAAGGGTGAAGTGGTTTGGACCATTGGTGCTGAGGCTGTTATTTTTATTGGCCGACTGCTCAATACTGGTAAGGTGGACTTCACACGCACCGTGGCTATTACAGGCTCAGAGGTGCTGAATCCTGCTTATGTGAAGCTGAAAGTTGGCGCTAAGCTCGATAAGGTCTTCGCTGGCAAGGTTGCCACAGGTAAGAACCTGCGCTACATCAGTGGTAACGTGCTTACGGGTAAGCAAATCACGCCAGATGCCTATCTTGGAGCCTTCCATTCCCAGCTTTCTGTCATTCCAGAAGGCAATGACGAGAACGAGTTCTTGGGTTGGATCATGCCACGTACAAACCAGTTCAGCGTGAACCGCTCCTACTTCAGCTGGTTGCAGGGCAAGAAGGAATATACGCTCGATGCCCGCGTGAAGGGTGGTGAGCGTCACATGATCATGTCTGGTGAGTACGACAGCGTATTCCCAATGGACATCTATCCAGAATACCTGGTGAAGGCGATCATCGCCGGTGACATCGACAAGATGGAAGCCCTGGGTATCTACGAGGTAGCTCCTGAAGACTTTGCACTCTGTGAGTTTGTCTGCTCTTCCAAGGTAGAAGTACAGCGCATCGTGCGTACCGGTTTGGACAACCTGCGCAAGGAAATGGCTTAAAGGATGTAATTAATGTTTTAACAATAGATCGTAAATGAAAGCGTTAAGAAATTATCTCGATAAGATAAAGCCGAGCTTCGAGGAAGGCGGTAAGCTGCACGCATTCAGGTCGGTGTTCGACGGATTTGAGACATTCCTCTTCGTCCCAAACACTACGGCCAAATGCGGAACGCACATCCATGACGCCATTGACAGCAAGCGCATCATGTCTATGGTGGTCATCGCGCTTATTCCTGCCATGTTGTTCGGTATGTATAACGTGGGCTATCAGCACTATACTGCCGTTGGTGAGCAGGGTGGTTTCTGGGCCATGTTCTTCTATGGTTTCTTGGCAGTGCTGCCAAAGATCATCGTTTCTTATGTCGTGGGCTTGGGCATTGAGTTCGTTGTAGCTCAGTGGAAGCACGAGGAGATTCAGGAAGGTTTCCTGGTAACAGGTTTTCTCATTCCGCTCATCGTGCCTGTAGAGTGCCCACTGTGGATTCTGGCTATTGCCACTGCCTTCGCAGTGATTTTCGCTAAGGAAGTTTTCGGTGGTACGGGTATGAACGTGTTCAACGTAGCCCTTATCACCCGTGCCTTCCTCTTCTTCGCCTATCCAGCCAAGATGTCAGGCGATACCGTTTGGGTATCTGGTGACACCATCTTCGGTCTGGGCGGTAAGGCTGTCGACGGCCTCACGGTGGCTACCCCTCTGGGACAGGCTGCCACGGGCGTAGATGTTACCTATACACTGCCAGATATGATCACTGGTTTCATACCAGGTTCTATCGGTGAGACCAGCGTCATCGCCATTGCCATCGGTGCAGTGATCCTGCTGTGGACAGGCGTTGCCAGTTGGAAGACCATGTGCTCCGTGTTCGTTGGTGGTGCCTTGATGGGCTTGATCTTCAATGCCGTAGGTCCTAACACCGACATTGCTCAACTGCCTTGGTACGAGCATCTGGTGCTGGGTGGTTTCTGCTTCGGTGCCGTGTTTATGGCTACTGATCCTGTGACCTCTGCCCGCACAGAGACAGGTAAGTACATCTATGGTTTCCTGATTGGTGTCATGGCAATTATCATCCGTGTGCTGAATCCTGGTTATCCAGAGGGCATGATGATGGCCATCCTGCTGATGAACGTATTTGCTCCGCTGATCGACTACTACGTCGTTCAGAGCAACATTAACCGTCGTGCTAAGCGAGCTGTATTGTCTAACAAATAAATGCCAGAACGAAAATGAAAACGAATAGTAATACCTATACAATCATTTACGCTGCGGTGATGGTAGTTATCGTAGCCTTCCTGCTGGCATTCGTTAGCTCTGCCCTTAAGAGCAAGCAAGACCAGAATGTAGAGTTGGATACCAAGAAGCAGATTCTGTATGCGCTCAATGTTCGTAACATCAACGATGCCAACGCTCAGTACAACCAGTTTATCAAGAAAGACTGCTTGATGACTCCTGCAGGTGACTTGCAAGACTATAACGGCAAGTTTATCACTGGTTTCGAGAAAGATGCCAAGCACAATGGCAACTACCATGTGTTCGTAGCCGAAGTCAATGGCCAGACCAAGTATATCTTCCCAGTCTATGGCGCAGGCCTTTGGGGAGCTATCTGGGGCTATGTGGCACTGAACGATGATAAGGATACCGTTTACGGTACCTACTTCTCACATGCCAGCGAGACTCCGGGTCTGGGTGCCGAGATTGCTACCGAGTGGTTCCAGAACTCCTTCATCAACAAGAAGGTGCTCAACGCTGGTAAGGTGGCCCTCAGTGTGGTGAAGAACGGCAATGCCAAGGGCAATGCCAACCTGGTAGATGGTGTTTCCGGTGGTACCATGACCTCCAACGGTGTAGATGCCATGCTGAAGGATTGCCTGAGCAATTATGAAGTATTTTTAAATAAATAAGGTAGAGGAGGAATAAGAATATGTCAGAATTATTTTCAGCTAAGAATAAAGAAGTATTCACTACTCCCCTGGGCTTGAACAACCCTGTAACCGTGCAGGTGCTGGGTATCTGCTCTGCATTGGCAGTGACCAGCAAGTTGGAGCCGGCCATCGTGATGGGTCTGGCAGTGACAGTCATCACCGCCTTTGCCAACGTGGTGATCTCCCTGCTGCGTAAGACGGTGCCAAACCGCATCCGTATCATCGTTCAGCTGGTGGTGGTTGCGAGCTTGGTGACCATAGTAAGTGAAATTCTGAAAGCCTTCGCTTACGATGTGAGCGTACAGCTTTCTGTATATGTGGGCCTTATCATCACCAACTGTATCCTCATGGGTCGTCTGGAGGCATTCGCCATGCAGAACGGACCGTGGGAATCTTTCCTCGATGGTGTAGGCAATGGATTGGGCTATGCCAAGATCCTCGTGATCACCGCATTTGTCCGTGAACTCTTCGGCTCAGGTACGTTGCTTGGTTTCAACATCCTGAATTACGACTTTATCAAGGATTTAGGCTACGTGAACAACGGCTTGATGCTCATGTCACCGATGGCACTTATCATCGTGGCTTGCATCATCTGGTATCAGCGTGCTCATCACAAGGAATTGCAAGAAAAGTAAATTAAAGCATTATGGAACATTTTTTCAGTTTATTCGTTCGCTCCATTTTTGTGGACAACATGATATTCGCGTTCTTCCTGGGTATGTGCTCATACCTGGCAGTATCTAAGAACGTGAAGACTGCGCTGGGACTTGGTGCTGCTGTGACCTTTGTGATGGTAGTGACGCTGCCTGTCAACTATCTGTTGCAGACCAAGGTACTGGCCGAGGGTGCATTGGTAGAGGGCGTTGACCTCAGCTTCCTGAGTCTCATCCTCTTCATTGCCGTGATTGCCGCCATCGTACAGTTGGTAGAGATGATCGTAGAGCGTTTCAGCCCCTCCCTCTATAACTCACTGGGTATCTTCCTCCCACTGATTGCCATGAACTGCGCCATCATGGGTCTTTCACTCTTCATGCAGACCCGCATCGGTCTCAACGAGAGCGATCCTAAGTTCATCGGTGGTGTGGCCGACTGCTTCGCTTATGCCATCGGTTCCGGTATCGGTTGGTTGCTGGCCATCG
>JAGCFP010000011.1 GCA_017650045.1 Bacteroidaceae bacterium
GAAAACTACAGTATGAACTATGGCGTGTTTGCCAACATCGCGGATGAATCCTTGGATGACATGAGCGAATGGTCTTACGCTGCTTTCGTGAAGCTCAAGGACCCTCAGCAGGCTGCAGAGACCCAAACTGCCATACTGGATGCGATAAGCACCTATCTGTATAGCGATAGAACCGATGAAAATGAGGTTGAAGTTTTCCGCAAGGGATTCCGTATCACCAACCTGCCCGAGGCCCACTTTGAGCGTGATGTACGAGCAAACATTGCTTCGACCAATAAGGCTATCACTATCACTTTAGCAGCCATAGCAGCACTGCTCATTGCTATTGCCATCATCAACTTCATCAATTTCGCCTTTGCCGAAATTCCATTCCGTATCAAAAACATCAATACCCGTAAGGTGCTTGGTGAAGGAAGAAGCTCTTTGATGGGAAGGCAATTGTGTCACGCAGAACTAATTGCGCTCATTGCATTCGCAGCAGCTTGCCTCATCATGCAGGTTATTTCGGGGACTTCATGGGCATCCTATGTGTCAGACAGCATTGCGCCGAAGGACAATATGGGTATCCTAATCCTCATGCTGGCTGTAGCACTGGCTTCTGCAGTCGTGGCAGGAATTGCTCCAGCCATGTATTCTACTTCCCAGCCTGCTGCACTTGTATTGAAAGGTACCTATGGAACCAGTGTGAAAGGTAAGGCTCTTCGCAATGTACTAGTGGGTATTCAGTTCGTGCTGTCATTCCTGTTTGTCCTAATGGCACTCTTCGTGGGAGTGCAGACGAAATTCATGATGAACAAAGACATGGGGTTTGAACAGGCACGTATCCTTGATGTCTGGTGCGGCCAACCAGCAGGCAGCCAGAAAGATGCCTTGAAGAGCCACTTGCTTCAGAATCCGTCCATAGAAGCCGTGACTTTTTGTGACACTCATATAGTTTCTGACCAGAAAATGGTGTGGGGCCGCACAGTAGATGACAAACAGGTGTCTATGGAAGTGCTGCCTGTTGATGTTGATTTCGTGGAGTTCTTCGGTCTTCAGATTGTGGAGGGCCGTGATTTCCGCGAGTCTGACAATCAGAGTGAGACGGGATGCTTTATCCCCAACGAAACATTTATGCAGATGTTTCCACAGTTTCACGTTGGAAGCCTGATGGGTGGACATGTAGATAACTCAGAGATAGTTGGCGTAGTGAAGGATTTCAACTTCAAGAGCCTGCAACACCCCATGGGCCCGCTGGTGCTCTATAACTGGGGCAAAGAAGGGTGGCGGTCTTTCGGGCAGATGTATGTAAAAATGGCACCTGGAGCTGATTTTAAAGAGGTCTCTGATTACATTAAGGAAGCCATTGGTAAATTCGATCCCAGAAGAGAACCTCACATGATCACCGTTCGCTTTCTGGACGAATGGATTGAGAGTATGTACACAGAGGAAGCCTCATTAGGCAAGCTCATCACCATTGCCTCTGTAGTAGCCCTGCTCATTGCCATTATCGGAATAATCGGCCTGGTGTTCTTTGAGACACAATTCTTAAAGAAGGAAATAGCCGTAAGGCGTGTGAATGGTGCCTCGGTAGAAAGTATCTTGGGCATGATCAACAAGAAGTATCTCCTGCTGGCAGGTCTCAGTTTTGTGGTGGCTGCGCCTGTGGCCTATTACATCATGACTACTTGGCGCAGTGACTTTGCCTATCAGGCACCAGTCCCTGTATGGATTTTCCTTGCCTCTCTATTTTTAGTAGGTGCTATTACCTTGTTGGTGGTAACGCTGCAAAGCTGGCGTGCCACTAATGCTAACCCCGTTGATTCATTGAAAAACGAATAATTAATATAAAAAAATAGAATTATGATTACAGTAAACAATCTTTCAAAAATCTTCCGTACGGAAGAAATCGAGACCACCGCGCTGAATGGCGTATCGTTTGAAATCAAAGACGGCGAGTTTGTTGCCATCATGGGGCCTTCGGGATGTGGGAAATCCACATTACTGAATATCTTAGGCTTGCTGGACAATCCTACCAGTGGAAGTTACAAGCTGCTGGATACAGAGGTAGCCAACCTCAAGGAGAAGGAGCGCACCAAGTTCCGTAAAGGGAACATTGGCTTTGTGTTCCAGAGCTTCAACCTCATCGACGAGCTCAATGTCTATGAGAACATCGAGCTGCCTCTGCGCTATCTGAACATCAGTGCCTCTGAGCGCAAGGAGAAGGTGACGGCCATCATGAAGCGCATGGCCATCAGCCACCGTGCAGGGCACTTCCCACAACAACTATCTGGCGGTCAGCAACAACGCGTGGCCATCGCCCGTGCCGTAGTAGCTGGTCCTAAGCTCATCCTCGCAGATGAACCTACAGGTAACTTGGATTCCAAGAACGGCAAAGAGGTGATGGACCTGCTGAAGGAGCTCAACGCAGAAGGTACCACTATCGTGATGGTGACGCACAGCCAAAAGGATGCCGCCTGCGCCCAACGCACCATCGACCTGTTTGATGGTCAGATAGTAAGCGATGTGAAGAACGAATTGTAAAAATAGAAATGAAATCCTACCTGAAATTCCTATCCCGTAACAAGCTCTACACCGCCATCGAGGCGGTGGGGCTTGCCGTGAGCTTAGCGTTCGTGATCATCATCGGCAGTTATGTGTGGCAACAGTTTGCCGTGACGCGGGAGAATCCGGACCGGGAAAGGATTTATTTGCCAGGGTTGCCAGTCACCCCGGGTCTTACCTATGCTTTCCCCGATGTGGTGACTGAAATACCAGAAATAGAAGCTGTGGCTCGCTTGTGCCCTCATGCGATAACGTTCAACGATAATGAGGTGCTTTATGGCGCAGCGGCTGACTGTTCTTTATTAGAGATGTGCCCAGCTTTTTGGTTTCTGGAAGGGAGTGCAGAGGCACTTTCTTCTCCTTCAAATGTGATTGTGTCTGAGCATTTTGCTAACAAGAAACAGCTCTCGATAGGAGACGTCTTGATGCTGAATGGTTCTGATTATACCGTAGCTGCCATTTACAAGGACTTAAATGGAACAGTTTTTCGGAATTATGAGCTGCTAATGAATGCCGATATCTTCAAGGACCGTTGGCAACCCTTTGATAATTTTGGAACCACCATCACTTTTATAAAGGTGCGTCCTGGAACGGACCGGCAAGTGCTCTATGACAAATTGGAAACGGTGTGCAAAGAGGTTTATCCTGATGTTTATGGCCGACTTTTCTTCGAGTATCTGAATCTGTTCCGTTATGATGAACTTTTCTTTCGTGACACCGACTTAGAGTTTAAGCACGGAGATATCAAAACAATCAGGATTCTTCTTTTGGCTGGACTGCTTCTTCTTCTTTCCGCCATCTTCAACTATGTCAATCTTTCAGTAGCGCTCACCGGTAAGAGGGCTAAAGAGATGGCAGTGCGACAATTGAACGGAGCTACAAAAGAGAACATCATCGGCAAATACATCGGGGAATCCATTCTTTTCACAGCCTTCTGTTTTGGGGCTGGACTCTTGCTGGCAGATGCTTTCTGTCCGATGATAAACCGCCTCCTAAATAACCCAGATGTCCCTATCCGTATAGCATGGTCTCCCGCTTATCTTCTCGCATATTTTGGAATCGTTATCGCCGTCGGTGTCCTCACCGGCGTTATTCCTGCTGTCATTGCGGGCAAATACAATGCGCTGGATGTGATGAAAGGCAGTTATAGACGCAAGAGCAAGATGGTCTTCAGCAAGGTGTTCATTGTCTTACAGAACGCATTGACCGTTATTCTGATTGCCCTTGCCATCACGATGGAGGCACAGATGCGAAAAACGCAAGAACGGCCGATGCATTGCAATCTAGCCGATAAGTTTTATCTTTCATTATACGCATATGATGGCGATGCGCCGCTTAAAGAAACTTTGGAAAAGCTCCCCTTTGTGAAACGCATCGGCAGGAGCCAAGGGGTGCCCGGCTCTAATCCCGGAGGCCAGTACAGTACCACACGGGATGGGAGGGATATCCTGTACCGTTTCTTTCAAATGGACAGCACGGCTTTCCGTATGTTCGATTTTGAAATCTTGAAGGATTATGGCGCACCGCTGTATAATAGCGTCTGGTTCTCCGATGATAGTTTCTCGGCTTCCGGATTTGACGAGGAATACCATGACATCAGTGAACTGTCGTCAAGGACAAGCGGCTGCGACCAGTTGGCCGGTGTTTTCAAGGCATTCCCCACGAATGTTGCCAATATTGGGGAAGAAGAATATGCCATCATTTCCGTGGTTCGTACGGAGGATATTGATGTAGGAGGTTGGGTGATAGAAATTATTGGAGACAGGAAAGAGGCGTACTCGAAGATAATGGAAGCCTATGAAGACTTCGCCAAAAACCGGGATGTCTATCTGAATTCTCCTTTCTGGATAGATGACTACATCGCTGAAACCTGGAAGCCAGCCCAGAATAATATGCGTCTGGTGGAAATCTTCATGCTGCTTTCCATCATCATTTCCCTGCTCGGTTTGGTAGCCATGAGCACGTATTATGCAGACGAGAAGTCCCGCGATATTGCCGTGCGCAAGGTATTCGGAGGTACGATAGAAACGGAAGTCTGGCGCACCATCCGGGAGTATATGGTACTGGTAGGGATTGCCTGCGTCATCGGCATCCCGATAGCTGTCTATGCAGCCCAGGAATACCTTAAGGATTTCATTTACAGACTGGAAGGCTATTGGTGGATTTTCGTGGTGGCCGTGCTGCTCTCCGGGCTTATCGCCTTTGTCTCCGTCCTCTGGCAAACGCTGAAGGCAGCAAGGACCAATCCTACTACAGAGTTAAAGAAAGAATAAGTATTTATAATTTTTTATTTTCATAATGAAAAGTTACCTGAAATTCCTATCCCGCAACAAGCTCTACACTGCCATCGAGGCAGTGGGGCTTGCGGTGAGCTTAGCTTTCGTGATACTGATAGGCAGCTATGCCTGGCAGCAATGGGCTGTGACACAGGAACATCCAGACAGAGAGCATATATATACGTTCAATTTACCTGACTGGCCAGGATTGACTTTCGGATTTGCCGAGAAATTAGCTGATGCCGTCCCTGAAGTGGAGCAGACCGCTCGCTACTGTCCTGACATAGTAACCTACGTTCACGTAGATGATTCATATGTAGAAGCGCGTGTTATTGCCGTCGATCCGTCATTCTTCCAGATGTTCCCGTATTACGGATTCTTGGAGGGAACTCCCGAGAGTCTTGCCACCAAGGAGGATGTGTTTCTCAGTGAATCATTTGCAAGGACTTATCACTTCAAGGTGGGAGATGTCCTGCATACACGTGACTGGGATTTCCGGGTAGCTGGCATTGTAGAAGACTTCCGTCAGACGCTCTTCCCAGCTGTCGATATCATCGCACATCCAGACAGCTGGCTGAATGCTGGTGCATGGGAACAACCCTTCGACAATTATGGAAGCACCATAACCTTTGCCCGTGTGACTCCAGAGACAGACCGGGCTACACTTCAAACCAAATCCGAGGCCCTTTGCAAGGAAATATACCCAGGAATGTACGGAACATCCTTCTTTGAATCTTTTTCGGTGGAGCGTTTGGATGAACTCTTCTTCAAGGAATACGACGGCAACCTACAGGCTTATCGCCACGGCGACCTAGGAACGCTCAGAATCCTGCTGCTAGTGGGGCTGCTGTTGCTCATCTCGGCCATTTTTAATTACATTAATTTGAGTTTCGCTCTGACAGGCAAGCGGGCAAAAGAGATGGCAACTCGCCGTCTGCTGGGAGAAGAGAAACGAAGTATTGTGCTCAGGCAGATTACCGAATCCATTCTGTTTACGGCGATTTGTTTTGGCATTGGCCTGTTGCTCGCGTATGCTTTTGTACCGACGTTCAACAGTCTGATTAATAATCCAGATGTTCCAGTCACCATCTTTTTGCGTCCGAGTTACGTAATTGCCTACCTTATTCTTATTATCCTGACAGGCACGATTTCTGGAATTCTCCCCGCATTATTGTCAAGCAAGTTCTCGCCCATCGATGTGGTACGCGGCACTTTCCGCCGCCATACGAAGATGACCTTCAGCAAGGTCTTTATCCTTCTGCAGAATGCGCTGGCGGTATTCCTGTTGGCAATGGCCATAGTAATGGAGGTACAGTATCGTTTGTCAATGAATAGACCTCTTCACGCAAATATCGATAACATTTATTACCTTCGCGTTCAGAGTCAGTCGAATCAACAGTCGCTGGCAGATGCTTTTAGTACATTACCCTGCGTCAAGAGGATCGGATTCAGCCAGGGTGCTCCAGGTGCGCGGACTGGTGGACAGTTTTCACTTACCCGCGACGGAGATGAGATTATGTATCGAACATTCAAGATGGACAGCGTTGCCTTCGATATTTTTCATTTCGAGAAGCTGAAGGACTACCAGATGCCAAAGTTTAATGCCGTTTGGTTCGGAGAGTCGGCTTTTGCGGCATCAGGATTCGACGATGAATATCACGACATCAGCCAGACGTTGTCCCAGAGGACGCAAGGGTGTGACTATGTGGCAGGCGTTATCAAGGATTTCCCGGTGAATCTGTCAAACGCAGGAGAGGAAGACTACCTCTTCGTGTCTGTCATGAAACGTGAAGACCTGAACTGGGGAGGCTGGGTGATAGAGACCATAGGCGACCATAATGAGGCGAGGAAAGCTATTAGACAAGTGTATGAGGACTGGAACCGGACCAACATTGCCAGCGTGGCAGACGATGATTTCCTTTCGGAAAACTTCCGGGAAGCGCTCCGTCCGGCTCGCAACAATATGCGCCTTTTGGAACTGTTCATGCTCCTAGCCATCATGATTTCCCTACTGGGTCTATTAGCCATGAGCACCTACTTTGCCGGAGAACGCTCTAAGGACATTGCTGTGCGCAAAGTCTTTGGAAGTACCGTGAATGGCGAGTTGTGGCACAACGTGCGGGAATATATGGTGCTGGTAGGAATAGCCTGCCTCATCGGTATTCCTCTGGCCATCTGGGCTGCCCAGATTTATCTGGAAAGCTACATCTACCGCCTGAAGAACTACTGGTGGATCTTTGTCCTGGCAGTGGTCATCACCCTGGTCATCTCCTTCCTCTCTGTGTTCTGGCAAACGCTGAAGGCAGCGAGAACCAATCCAGCTACAGAGCTGAAGAAGGAGTGAGAATAAATGCATAAAAAGAATAAAACGATATGAAAAGTTACTTGAAATTCCTTTCACGCAACAAGCTCTACACCGCCATCGAGGCGGTGGGGCTTGCCGTGAGCTTAGCGTTCGTGATACTGATAGGCAGCTATGTGGTGCAGCAGAATGAGGTGGCACACGAGTCTCCAGAGTGGGAACGCACCTTCGTGCTGGGCAGTGATGACTTCTTGGGCCTTACTTATTGGGACAAGGAAGAACTGGAGATAAACATCCCCGAGGTAGAGGCTGTGACACACATGGCCTTACTGTGGCAACCTACCATCCAGATAGGTGAAGACCTGATCAGAGGAACAGGCATGGAGGCCGATGCGGAATTCTTCGCAGCTTTCCCACAATACCAAATCATAGAAGGAAATGTACAGGATTTTGTAGGAAAGACCGATGTCCTCATCAGCCAGTCGTTGGCAAGGCGCCTGGCCATAAATGGAGAGAGTCTGGTGGGCAGCATCATCAAGGTGAACGAGTCGGAACGTACCATCAAGGGCGTATATGCCGATTTTGAGAATTCCTTCTTCTTGCCTTGTGACGTCATCACCCACATCTCAGACACTTGGGCAGCCAACCAAAGCAAGGCGTTCAACAGCATAGGCAACTATGCCACCTGGTTCCGCGTGCGCCCAGATGCAGACCTTACTGCCGTAGAAGCCAAAGCGAAGGCCTTACTGCACAAGAACTACGATGAGACCTGGCGAGCTGAGCGTGTAGACAAATGGCACCCCTACCGTATGGACGAGGCCTTCTTCTTTGAAGGAAGTCCCACGGGACTGAACCGTTCAGGAAACAAGCAGATGCTGAACCTCCTTACCGTGGTGGTGCTTCTGCTACTCCTATCAGCCATCTTCAACTATGTGAACCTGAACCTGGCCCTCACTGGAAAGCGTGCCAAGGAGATGGCTACCCGCCGACTTATGGGAGCCGACCGTAACACCATTCTCTGGAAATACATCGTAGAGTCTGTGGCTTTCACCGCCATGTGTTTTATAGTTGCACTGGTACTGGCCTACCTGCTGACACCTATGATGAGTAACCTGGTATCTACCATTGACCCAGAACTGGTTTCTTACGGATTAGATGAACTAGGTGTAGGACTCTCGTTCATGATGACTCCGGAGTATATCCTAGCTTACTTGGCTGTGATCCTGATTTTAGGTATCATCTGCGGACTGCTCCCTGCCTATGTCGCCTCACGCTACCAACCCATTGACGTGATTAAGGGTTCTTTCCGTCGGAAAAACAAGATGGTGCTGAGCCGTGTCTTCATCGTGGTGCAAAATGTGCTGGCAGTGTTCCTCATTGCCATAGCCTTGGTCATGGAAATGCAGATGCAGCACATGCTCTCACGCCCTACCCATGCGGCAGTGGACAACCTCTATTACATAGAATATTCGGCTCGTGACTATGACATGGCGAAGCTATTCCTGGACAAGGTGCGTGCACTTCCGTTTGTTACCAAGGTAGGTATGGGACGCGGCATACCCGGACTGATAAACATGACCGTGGGCGTAAAGGTGGACGAGGAGCACCATGTAGATATGCCAGTCATTCTTTGCGACTCCACTTATTTTCAGCTATTGGGACTGGAAGTGGAGGAAGACTTCGACCATCCGCTAGTGCATTCACTATGGATGAGCGAATCGGCTTTCCGTGCGGCAGGCGTATCTGATACCACTACAGTATTCCCACGAAGAATAAATGTGAACGGTGCTCAACCTGAGTTTATCGGTGGAATCGTACATGATTTCCCCACCAGTGCGGCCTCCTCAAAAGAGATCAACCCCAACGGGGGCATAATAGTGACCAAAGCAGAAGAGTTGAGTTATGCCAACTGCCTGCTCATCGGCACTACTGGTGAGGACAAGTCTTATGACGAGGCCATCCGTAAGGCCTATCGAGACTACAGGTTGGAGCAGTCGGGCACTGAAGAAACTGCCTGGCTCAGTGGATTCATGAGAGATCTGAACTACCAGCAATTGGAGCTGGAACGCCGCACCCTAAGACTGGTAGAGCTCTTTGCCGTTCTGGCCGTCCTCATTTCCCTGCTGGGGCTGCTGGCTATGAGTACCTATTTTGCAGATGAGAATACCAAGCAAATAGCCATTCGTAAAGTGTTTGGATCGGATGTGGCAAAGGAAACTTGGAGAAATGTTCATAGTTATATGATTATGGTGGGACTTGCCTGCCTGATTGGTATTCCTCTGGCCATTTGGGCATCTCGCATCTATCTGGAACGCTTTGCCTATCGCATCGAGGGTTATGGCTGGATATACGCCGTAGCAGTCATCATCTCGCTGGTCATCGCCTTTGGCACCGTGCTATGGCAAACCTTAAAAGCAGCAAGGACCAATCCTGCTGTGGAACTGAAGAAGGAGTGAGAGAAGAGAAAGCTGGCTTTCTCTTCCGAGCGACGATGAAGAAAAGCCCTGAAGGGCTTAACTGAAGAAAGAATAAAATGGATAAAAACAAATGAAACGAAAAAGTGATATTCTGATTAAGGTGCTGTCGCTGGGCGTAGGCATGGCAGTAGCCATCGTGCTCATAGCGAAGGTGTTTTTCGAACTGAGCTATGACAGTTTCTATCAAGATGTGGAACGAGTTTACATTATTAAAACGGGTTATAGACAGCAGGGGGAATCGCACGACTATGGGCAAGTAAGCGGGGCTACGGCTCCTGGTTTCAAGGCCGAAGTCCCAGGCGTGGAAAGTGCTACACGTACCACCTTTGTGTTCAACGAAGACACCTATCTGGACGAGGATGGCAACAAGATCACTGGCACGCTGGTGTGTGCTGACACCTGCTTCTTCGAGGTATTCAATCGCCCTATCTTAGCGGGTGATCCTGTAAAGGCTTTAGCCAAATTTGGCACACTGATGGTGAGCCGCAGCTTTGCTGACAAGCTGGTCACCTCGCCTGGCGATTACTCTTCCGTCATTGGTAAGCAGATAGCCAATACCACGATGGAAGGACTCAAACTAACTATCGAGGGTGTGTATGAAGACTTCCCCAAAAACGGCACTTTGGATTATGACATACTGCTCTCTATGGATACCTATGGTAAGCAGAGCACGGAAAACTGGTTAGGAAACGACCGCTACAAGGGCTATGTGAAACTGGCTCACGGCGTGGATCCCAACGGCCTGAAAGATGCCATCCGCAAGATGCAGGAGGCTCACCAACCATTGGAGCAGTTGGAGAAAAATGGCACTACGCTTTGGTATTTCCTCTCTCCTTTCGACAAGATGCACACCTCTGATCCTGAGGTGAAGAGCCAGATCATCCTGCTCTCCATTGTGGCAGCATTGTTGCTTATCATCAGTCTGCTGAATTATATCCTTATTGTAATCTCATCAATGGTGAAGCGCTCAAGGGAAGTAGGTGTGCGGAAGTGTTATGGGGCAGAGAGTAAGCATATCTACGGCATGCTGTCGCGTGAGGCTTTGCTGCACTTGGTACTGGCACTCATCCTGACTGCCTTGATGATCTTTGCTGGTCGTGGCTTGATTGAGAATCTGCTTGGCGTACCATTCACCACGCTACTGGTGCCCCAAAGCATCATAGCCATCGCAGTGGTTATCGCCTTGGTGCTGTTTATCTCCATCGTGGTGCCTGCCAATCTCTATATGCGCATCCCTGTGTATGAGGCGCTAAAAAACTATACGGAGCACTCACGCAAATGGAAGCTCGGACTGCTGGGCACACAGGTGCTTATCAACGTATTTCTGGTGGTGATGATGCTTATCATTGGTCTGCAATATAATAAGGTCTCGCACAGCAATCCTGGCTATAACTACGACAACCTCTACTATATCGATCTGTTTGATGGCGACCGTCAGGCGCAGGTACGAGCCGCAAGCACCTTACAGAATCTTCCTGAAGTGAAGGGCGTGGCTGCCAGCTATAATTTAGCTTTCCAAGGTTCCAATGGTAATAACATCTTTCTACCAGGTGACGACAAGGATCTCTTCAACATAGCCGACCAGATGGAGTGTACTGACACTTTCTATGACCTTTTGGACATCAAGTTCTTGGAGGGCCGTGCTCCGCGTGATTCTTCAGAAGTGGCGGTGGATGAAAAGTTTGTGGAGAAGATGAAGGAATTTACAGATTGGAGCGACGGGGCTGTGGGCAAGCAATTCTGGTTATCTGGACATGACAGAAATGGGACTCAGCCGATATTCACCATCTCAGGCGTTTACAAGAGCTACCTGATAGGCAATCTGACGGGTGTGGATGAGCGTCCAAGCGCCCTGTTCTATGGGGAGATAGGCAGCATGGACAACTGGATGCCACACATCTTCTTCAAACTCAATCGCACAGACGAAGCTACCCTCCAGAAAGTGAAGCAGACGCTCTCGGAGGCACTGGAAGGGAAAGAAGTCAGCCTCATCTCTTACGCAGAATCCATGCGCGCTGCCTATGCCGACAGTAAGAAGATGCGCAATACATTGGTTTTGGGAGCCATCTTCAGCCTCCTCATCGCCATGCTGGGCCTTATCGGATTTATCCGAGACGAGAGCCTGCGCAGAAGCAAGGAGATGGCTGTGCGCAAGATCAATGGTGCTACAACGCGTGATATTCTGAACATTTTCGTTTGGGATATTCAGAAAGTCTCCATCGTCATGGCTATCATCGCCATAGCGGTTGCCTACTACATGGCTGGTAAATGGCTGGAGCAGTTTGCTGAGAAGGTGACGCTACACCCACTCTATTTCATTGGCGGGGCATTGGTTGTGCTGCTGATTGTCTTAGGCGTAGTGATACTGAACTGTCTCCGCATTGCCCATGCCAATCCTGTGGAGTCTTTAAAGAACGAATAAATCTCTTCTATGTTAAACATATAGCAACAATACAAGTGGCTAAATAGAATGAACCCAGAAGCCATGTGGCACCTGTGAAGGCACTGCATGGTGGAAAGGGTTAGTACCTTCAAAATGCATTTATCAGATTTAAAGTTGAAGGGAGGGGCTGTCTTTGGGCAGCCTCTTTTTTAATCGAACAACTCATGCAGCACTTGCAGCGATTTTAGTTCGGGAAAATCGGGCAGGTGGAGGCGGTAGAAATCATTGAGGACGGTGAGCATGCGACTGCGTTCTGCCCTGCTGAAATGGAACAGGTGCATGGTCTCAAAATTGATGCGCGAGAGCTGGGGTACATAGGATGACTCCAACACACTGAGGTAGTGGGGATGGGTCTGTGGCTGCAGGCTCACGAAACTGGCATTCAAGAGATCGAAAAAGTCGCCTTCATGGTAGTTCTCGAAGTTGGGATAGATACCAAGGAAGCGGGTAAGGCGCAATAGGAAGACGATGTGGAAATTACTGAACCCTTGCACGGCTCCATCGAGAAACGAGATGGAATGGCGCAGATACTCAAACAGCGGGAGGTCTTGCTCTTCTTCCCTCAACGCACGGGTGAGAAACTCAGAGAGGAATATCACTATGGCTTGCTTATAGGGGTTGAAGGGGATGTCACTAAAGGGGGTCAGCGTCTTGGCCTCTAATACCTTATATATAGTAGCGTGGGGGCGAACGTCGATCTCCATCTCAAGCATGGCCAATGGCTGGAAGAGCACAGGGAGCACACGGGCACGCCCCGTCTTGGGTACACGCAGCATGAACTGGCATCGGCCACGGACATCTGTATAGACATCGGCAATGAGCGACGAGTCTTTATATTTTATGGTGCGGAGCACGATTCCCCGAGTGGTTTGCTGCATGAATTTACCCTCCTTCAATGGTTTAACTCTACAAAGCTACAAAAAATTTTTCATAGAAAACTTTGTCAATTCAAAATAAGTACCTACCTTTGCAGTCGCAACTGAAGAAACGGTCCATTCGTCTATCGGTTAGGACGAGAGATTTTCATTCTCTAAAGAGCAGTTCGACTCTGCTATGGACTACAAATAACAATAAAAATAACATTTAAAAAACTAAAATTGTCGAGATGGCAAATCATAAATCAACTCTGAAGAGAATCAGACAGAATGAGAAGAGAAGACTGCGCAACCGCTATTATGGTAAGACGATGAGAAACGCAGTTCGCAAGTTACGTGCTACTACTGAGAAGGAAGTTGCTGCTACTATGTTGCCTGCAGTGACCAAGTTGCTTGATAAGATGGCAAAGAAGGGCATCATTCATAAGAATAAGGCTAACAACCTGAAATCTAGACTGGCTCTCCACATCAACAAGCTGGGTTAAGTATTAGAAATACCCCCTTCTGTGATATACAATCAGGCTGAACTCCATAGAGTTCGGCCTTTTCTGTTTTGTGCAGGATGCTGGTCTGGAAATCATGCAAAAATAGTTCGACAAAAACTGCAATTTTATGCCTTATTCCTAACAAGAAATCCAAAGATTTTTCGTATCTTTGCTACCTAAACCAGAGCCTCACAGAAACGGGCTTCTGGAAGCAAAAAAGGAGTTAATAAACAAGCTTTAAATGATGACTGAAGAAGAGAAGATCATAGGCGAAAACAATTACTCGGCCAGTAACATTCAAGTGCTCGAAGGCTTGGAGGCAGTGCGTAAGCGTCCTGCCATGTATATTGGCGACATTAGTACCAACGGTCTGCACCACTTGGTGAACGAGGTGGTGGACAACTCTATCGACGAGGCCCTGGCGGGCTTCTGTGACCATATAGAGGTAACCATCAATGAGGATAACTCTATCACGGTGCAGGACAATGGTCGTGGTATTCCTGTGGACATGCATGAGAAAGAGCAGAAGTCGGCCTTAGAGGTAGTGATGACGGTGCTGCATGCTGGCGGTAAGTTCGACAAGGGTTCTTATAAGGTATCGGGCGGTCTGCATGGCGTGGGTGTTTCTTGTGTGAATGGTCTTTCTAAGCATATGACGACGCAGGTGTTCCGCAACGGACATATTTACCAACAGGAATATGAGATTGGTAAGCCGCTCTATGATGTGAAAATAGTGGGCGACTGTGACGAGGCTTTCACGGGTACCCGTCAGCAGTTCTGGCCTGATGACACCATCTTCACGGAAACAGAATATGAATATGACCGTCTGGCTAAGCGTATGCGCGAGCTGGCTTTCCTGAATGCGGGCATCACCATCACACTGGTGGACCGTAGGCATGTGCTGGAGGATGGCAACTTCAAGAAGGATACGTTCTACTCAAAGGATGGTCTGCGTGAGTTTGTGCGCTACGTGGATGCCAACCGTGAGCACCTGTTCAACGATGTGATCTACATCACTACCGAGAAGCAGGGCACGCCTATCGACGTGGCCATCATGTATAACACGGGCTACAATGAGAACATTCACTCTTATGTAAACAATATCAACACCATAGAGGGTGGTAAACACCTGGAGGGCTTCCGTCGCGCTCTGACCCGCACACTGAAGAAGTATGCGGAGGACAACAAGCTGCTGGAGAAGGCCAAGGTGGAGATTGCTGGCGACGACTTCCGCGAGGGTCTGACGGCCGTGATCTCTATCAAGGTGGCTGAGCCTCAGTTTGAGGGACAGACCAAGACTAAGCTGGGCAACAGCGAGGTGATGGGTGCCGTGGATAGTGCTGTGGGTGAGGCGCTGACCAACTTCCTGGAGGAGCATCCTAAGGAGGCTAAGCTGATAGTGGAGAAGGTGGTACTGGCTGCTCAGGCACGTATCGCTGCACGTAAGGCGCGCGAGACGGTACAGCGCAAGTCACCTATGGGTGGTGGCGGTTTGCCAGGTAAGTTGGCCGACTGCTCCAGCAAGGATCCTGAGGAGTGCGAACTCTTCTTGGTGGAGGGTGACTCTGCAGGTGGTAGTGCCAAGCAGGGGCGCAACCGTCTGTTCCAGGCTATCCTGCCTCTGCGCGGTAAGATTCTGAACGTGGAGAAGGCGATGTGGCACAAGGCATTCGAGAGTGATGAGGTGAACAACATCATCCAGGCACTGGGCATTCGCTTCGGTGTGGATGGAGAAGATACCAAGAAGGCCAACATAGACAAGCTGCGCTACAAGAAGATCATCGTGATGACCGATGCCGACGTGGATGGCTCTCACATCGACACGCTGGTGATGACATTGTTCTTCCGCTATTTCCCTGAGATTATAGAGAAAGGGTACCTGTATCTGGCCACTCCTCCACTCTACCTCTGCACGAAGGGTAAGAACAAGGAATATTGCTGGACAGAGCAGCAGCGTCAGCGCTTCATCGACGTTTATGGTGGTGGCTCTGAAGGCAGCATCCACACTCAGCGCTACAAAGGTCTGGGTGAAATGAATCCAGAGCAGCTCTGGGAAACAACCATGAATCCGGAGAACCGCATGCTGAAGCAGGTACACATGACCAATGCTGCGGATGCGGACTGGACTTTCTCCATGCTGATGGGTGAGGACGTGGGTCCAAGACGTGAGTTCATTGAGCAGAATGCGACTTACGCCAACATTGATGCTTAAGGAAAGCACTTCACATCTTACATAATTGAAGGAAAAGGCCCTGGTGAACGTAGGAAAATCCTACTGCCAGGGCTTTAATTATTTAGGACTAATAGGCTTGGTAGCGAATACTGGCCTCTTCTTGATAGGCGTTCATCAAACTGTCGTAGTATTGCTGGTTATAGTCCACCACCGTGCGCTGGGCAAAGGCTTTCATATCTTCATCTGAAATACCCATAAGCTGCTTATTATATTCATTGGTCTGCTCTAAGTCGGCAGCAAATATCTTGCTCATTAAGGCCCATTCGGTAATATCTGCACCTAAAACATCTTCAAGGGGGGCAAAAAAAACACCTTCATGGAGAACGTTTACCTCTTTGAGAACAATATCCTTAAAATACTGACGCTGCAAATAGCACTGATTCACTTTATCAATAAATTCCGCATTGCCCAACGTATTCCAGATATCAGGACTGGAGGTGAAGATCTTCTCGAAGGACTCGTTGAAATTGACCATAGGCAAGAGCTGGCCAAATGCCATTCTCTGACTCGCATCTTCCCAATGGGCAGGATGTTCACGGAACTGCTGCTGCATCTCATACATCTGATCGAATTTTTCTGCCGATTGTCTTAACTGGACGATACTTTCATCGATGTCGTGCAGAATCATCATGCACATCTGCTTCTGTGCCTGTTTCTTCTCCCTACGTTCCAGAAGGGCTGATGTGCCGAAAGTCAGGACAATGGAGATCGTGGTGGCAAGGAACATCTTGAAAAAGTCGTTCAGCGACACCTTAGTGCCCGCGCTTAGCCAATTAGTTTTAGTTTTCATAATGATTTACTTAATATATCCTCTTCGTTTCAGTTCTTCTGCAGCTTCTACGAGCTCCTGATACCAGGCTTCACCAAACTTACGGATAAGTGGTTCCTTAAGGAACTCATACACCCGCACATCTTCTTTCTGTCCTAACAGCAAGGCTGCCTTGCAAATGGTCCAACGGTCGTAATTCAGTGCCTCCATGTCACCCACTTTCTTCACCCTGATGGGATACAGATGGCAGGAGATAGGTTTATAGAACCTTGTCTTTCCCTCGCGGAAAGCCTTCTCGATGGCACAGAAACAAGCGCCTTTCTCATCGTAGCAAGTAAAGACGCAGTCCTTTCCATTCACGATGGAAGTGACCAACTGCCCTTCTGGATCGGTGTATGCCACCCCTTGCTTATTGATGACCTTGCGTGCTGGGATGGAGAGTTGTTCCCAAATAATGGGCAACAGTTCCTCAATCTCCAGCACCTCATCTAATTCTAAGGGTGCCCCCGCATCGCCCTCGATACAGCAGGCACCCATACATTCTTTCAAGTCGCAGATGAAACGCTCTGTCAGCACCTCATCGCTAATCAGCACGTCTCCTATCTGGTACATTACTTAATCAAGTCGTTTCCTGTCATGTCTGCAGGCTGAGGCATACCCATGATATGCAGGATAGAAGGAGCCACATCGGCCAATACGCCATTCTCCACCTTCGCCTCCTTATTAGCCGTCACATACACGAAAGGTACAGGATTCAGAGAGTGTGCCGTATTCGGGGTTCCATCCTCATTCAACGCATGGTCGGCATTGCCGTGGTCTGCGATGATGATTACCTCATAGTCGTTGGCCTTAGCAGCCTCAACGGTTTCCTTCACACAGTTGTCGATAGCCACCACAGCTTTCTCGATGGCCTCATAAATACCCGTATGACCCACCATATCACCGTTGGCGTAGTTCACCACGATAAAGTCGTACTTCTGGGTGTTGATGGCTTCTACCAACTTATCCTTTACCTCATAGGCACTCATCTCTGGCTTGAGGTCATAGGTAGCCACCTTTGGAGAAGGCACCAGGATGCGGTCTTCACCATCGAACGGAGCCTCACGACCACCATTGAAGAAGAAGGTCACATGGGCATACTTCTCTGTCTCAGCGATGTGCAACTGCTTCTTGGCATTCTTTGAGAGATACTCACCCAAGGTATTCGCCACATTCTCCTTATCGAAAAGGATGTGCACACCCTTGAAGGAGGCATCGTAAGGTGTCATGCAATAGTACTGCAGATCCTTGATGGTATGCATGCCATGTTCTGGCATATCCTGCTGCGTCAGGGCAATGGTGATTTCCTTGGCACGATCGTTGCGATAGTTGAAGAAGATAAACACGTCACCTTCCTTCACACGACCATCCACAGTGCTGTTCACGATAGGCTTGATGAACTCATCCGTCACACCTTCGTCGTAAGACTCCTGCATGGCCTGCACCATGTTGTCGCTCTGCTTACCAATGCCATGTACCAACTGGTCGTAGCCCACTTTCACGCGTTCCCAACGCTTGTCACGATCCATGGTGTAGAAGCGGCCAATGATGGAAGCAATGACGCCTGCGCTCTGCTTGCAATGCTCCTCTACCTCAGCGATAAAGCCAATACCACTACGAGGATCTGTATCACGACCGTCCATCAGACAGTGGATGAAGGTACGACCTTCCAAACCGTATTCCTTTGCAATGTCACAAAGCTTGAAGAGATGATCCATAGAGCTATGCACACCACCATTGGAAGTCAGACCCATGATATGCAGTCCCACGCCATGCTCCTTGGCATAACTGTAGGCTGCGATGATTTCCTTATTCTTCAGGATGCTGCCGTTCTTGCAGGCACGGTTGATCTTTACCAGGTCCTGATACACGATACGACCAGCACCGATATTCAGGTGACCAACTTCAGAGTTACCCATCTGACCATCAGGCAAACCTACGTTCTCACCACTGGCTTGCAGTTGAGAGTTAGGATAGGTAGAGGTGAGGTAGTCCCAATAAGGTGTAGGTGTAGAGGAGATAACATCGTCTTTCTGACGGTCGCCAATACCCCAACCGTCGAGAATCATTAAAAGCGCTTTCTTTGCCATAATATCATTATTAATTGTAATAGACTTATTTGGGTGCAAAAATACTACAAAACGTAGTATTTTGCAATGTTACAAGATATTTCTTTTTTTCTTTATTTTAAGTTACTTATTCATTTCTTTCCCACGGGGGAAAGAAACGAACCAAAGAAAGCCCGCCGTCTGCACATCTTCCGCTAAAAATCACTCACGTTTTTGGGAGGGCCGCAAGACGGTCGCTTCGCTCACTTTGCGGTGCGGCCCTCTTTTCCAAAAACGCTCCCGATTTTCTTCACGCTCCAGATGTGAGGACGGACCTGTATCACTTCGCTATGTGTTTGGAAGCTACTACTACGCGCAGCCTTATCCGACCTCACTGGAGCAGCGTTAAAAGATTGCAAGATTTTCACGTTAAAAGCGCTGCACAAATAAGAGCCCCAAAGGGGGGCGTCTTGCAGCGCTTAGTGAAAATTGAAGTAATCTTAGCTGCGGAAGTGCAGTCGGCGTGTTTTCTTTGATTCGTTTCTTTTGCACGAGCAAAAGAAATGAATAGGCCGTGCCGAAGAAAAGAACAAGTAACTTTTAAAAAATATAGAAGAAAAGGCGTGACAAACGCCACGCCTTTCTACAAAATATCTTTAGCGAAAGATATCCCCAATTACTTTACATAAGGCTGTGAGTTAATGAACTTCATAGACTCCTCAACGCGTGCCATTTGCTTGCCACTGTCGATATCCTCGATTTCAACGAACAGATACTTGTTGCCATTAGCATAGAACTGCTCGAAGATATTCTTGAAGTTCATAGCACCAGATGCACCCAGAACTACGAAGTCCTTCACATGCATCAACTTGATACGGCTTGCACGGTTCTTCAACCAAACTACAGGATCCTGCTGACCCATCACGGTCCAATAGGTATCCATTTCGTAGCATACGTTAGCTGGATCAGTGTTATCCATCAGCATATCCATAATCATAGGACCATCAGCTGCAGTCAACGGAGTCAATACGGTTGGGAGACGGAAACCAGCCACACCCTTCACCATACGAGCGAACTCCATGTTGTGATGGTGGTAACCGAACTGGATGCCAGCAGCCTTGAAGATCTCACCACTCTTGTTCAGCATCTCTGCGAAAGCCTTTACATCGTCCTCATTGTTCAGGTAAGCCATCATTGGGTGAACCACATACTGGATACCCTGCTTAGCGTGATCCTCAGCTACCTTCTTGAATGAGTCAGCCACCTTATTAATCATAGAGCGGTTGAACTGACCGTCGCTACCATCACGGCTCTCGCGACCAGCTACACCTGAGAACAGACCTGGAGCATTCACATGTGAACTTGGAATCTCAAGACCAGCGTCGTTAGCCTGCTTCTTGAACTCGGTAAAGTCAACACCACCTACAGTGTTAGTGTTTACATCGTAACCAGCCAACTCAATGTACTTGATGCCCATGTTACGCAGCTTCTTCAAGTTGTCAGACAAGTTACCAGCATAAAGCTCATTGCCCAGAGTATAAATCTGCAAGCCAAAATACTTGTCAGGATTGTTTACTTCAACATTAACAGCAGGAGCAGCAGCCTTCTCGTTGTTGCAAGCTGCAAGAGCGCCCAGTGAAAGCATTGAAGCGCCTTTCAGGAAATTTCTTCTATCCATAATTTTAGTAAGTTATTTAAAAAAAATTCATAATCTGACCCCAAAGTTAGGAACAAAATTTGAAATCTTCACGTTTTTTCCTAATAATTTGACCCTAATGAGATGATTTTACGCAAATTAGAGACAAAAAAGAAGTGGGGTTGCCCAAATTGGCAACCCCACCTTACTATTAGGTTGATGTAATTAATTACACGAAGTCACGGCTCAGCAAGTACTTAGCACTTTCAAGAGCATACTCAACCTGATGACCACTGTTAGTACCTTCGATCTCTACGAACCAGTACTTGTTGCCATTAGCATAGTGCTGAGTGAAGATGTTCTCCCAGTTCATAGCACCAGAAGCACCGATTACCATGAAGTCCTTCACGTGCAGGAACTTGATACGGTTAGGATACTGCTTCAACCAAGCGAGAGGATCCTGCTGGCCCATTACAGTCCAGTAGCAGTCCAACTCAAAGAATACCTTAGAAGGATCAGTGTTCTCAATGAAGATCTTCTCGATAGTCTCTGGTTCTGGAGTATCGTCACCTGGACGACGGAAACCACGCTGATAGTAAGGAGTAGCAGCCTCACCGCCAGGGATAACTCTATTGAACTCATTGCTGTGGTTGTGATAACCGAACTTGATACCGTTCTGGCCCAGGAATTCACCGATTGCGTTGAATACATCGCATACGTTCAGAGCATCTTCCTTGTTCTGGATTGTAGGCAGAGAAGGCTGTACGATAGCTTCTACACCAAAAGTCTTGTGATCCTCAATAACGGTCTTCCAGTATTCCAAGATTTTGTCCTTAGTTTCTGGAGTATATTTCTCACCACGCTCCAAAGTGTTGGCAGTCAAGTGAGAGCAAGTGATAGCGATACCAGCGTCATCGCACATCTTCTTGAAATCAGCAGCAGAAATAACAGAACCATTCTGGCCACCAGCACGGAAACCACGAGCCTGTGGGTTGTAGCCAGCCAACTCAAAGTTAGTGTAACCACCCTCTGCCAACTTCTTGATCACATTAGCAGTGTCGTTATACAATTCACCACCCAGTGTATAAGTCTGGAGGCCGATGTACTTAGAACCTGGAGCAGCAGGCTGATTAGCAGCTGCGCCACCATTTGCATTACATGCAGCGAGTGTACCCAGTGTCAACATAGATGCACTCTTCAAAAAATCTCTTCTAGTTGCCATAATCTTTTTGTAAGTTAATGTATTTAATGTATTTGGGCGCAAAGATATGAATTTTTATTTACATTATTCATAAAAAATGATAAATCTTCTTCAAAACCATAAAAAAAGAGCCCAATTTATTGCTAAATCAAGCTCTTTTATCATGAAAACCCAAATTTACTTAACAAAACCTCTACTATTCAGGTAGTCAGCACTTGCCTTGATACGGCTGAACTGGATACCGCTATTGGTATCTTCAATCTCTACGAAGAAGTACTGACGATTAGGACGGCTATAGAATGCCTGGAAGATCTTCTCGAAGTTCATCATACCGCTATCGCCCAGGATGAGACGATCCTTGATGTGCAGCATCTGGATACGGTCGGCATACTTGTTGATCCACTCTACAGGATCCTGGCCACCCATCACGGTCCAATATACGTCGAGCTCGAAGATGACCTTGCTTGGATCTGTGCTTTCGATGAAGATTTCCTCTGTGGTCTTAGGCATAGGCTGTCCCTGTGGTGGACGATAGTTGCGGTTAGCAAAGCTGATAGCCTCAGTTCCACCTGGGAGAAGGCGATTGAACTCGAAATTATGGTTGTGATAACCAAACTGGATACCTGCCTGCTTGGTGATTTCACCAGCCGCATTGAATACCTCGCCTACAAACTGAGCATCCTCTTCCTTGTTGCAGTTAGGCAGACCTGGCTGTACCATATACTTCACACCCAACTTTACATGATCCTCTGTAGCCTTCTTCCAGAAGTCCTTGATTTCCTCGAAGTTGCTGCGAGAATAGTCGCGGGTTGTTGGATTCAGGTGTGAACTGATAATCTCCAGACCAGCGTCATTAGCCATCTTCTTATAGTCAGCCATTGAAATCTGACCAATGTTACCATTACGATAACCTGCCAGCTCTAAGTAGCTGTAACCGCTCTCCTTGATCTTCTTCAGACCTGCAGGAACATCTGCAGAAAGCTCACGTCCCAGTGAATAGGTCTGCAGACCAATAGGGCCACCAGCCATCACGTTCTTCTCGGCAGCATTGGCCTTTGAAGCCATGCCGTCCATAAACAAAGCGCCCAAAGTCAGTGCAGAGGCACGCTTCAGAAATGATCTTCTGTTCGTCATAATTGTATAAATAATTAAAGTGTCAAACAAAATACACGATTTGGGTCAAAGTTAAGATGATTTTGGGGCTTTTCCAATAAAAAAGCTGAAAATCGTCCAAAGATAATGAAAAATAATGCTTCCAGAATGCAACTTTTTCACCTTTTGCTGCGTCTAATTTACAAAATCTCTCTAATTGACGCAACATAAAGCAACAACAAAGGCAGGGCTTCTCGGGATGAAAAGCCCTGCCTAGTCTCTTTTTATAATAATATGTAGCAAAAGTCGTGTACTGCCTAGTTTTTTGACGAACTTAGGGAAGGTTGGCTTTCAGATAGTCGTTGAAGGCGTCTTGGTAGCCTTCGGAGACATGGATGAACTCATCGCCTATCTGGATGGTATTGTTCCGATCGATACTCTTGATCTTGTGTAGCGCCACGATGTAAGAGCGATGTACACGCATGAAATCCTTAGGAGGCAGGATGTCTTCTACGGCCTTCATGGTGAGGTGGGTGACCAAGGGGCGTTTCTCGCCCTCGAGATAGAACATCACATAGTTCTTCATGCCTGAAACGTAAAGGATACGGTCGATGCTGATCTGCTTCAGTTCGCCATCCACACGTAGGAAGATGGTGTTTCTGCGGGTGTCTTCGGCCGTTTCTTCCTTCGTGGAGGACATGAGCTCGAACCACTGGCGAGCTTTCTCTGCAGCTGCGATGAAGCGGGCATAGTTGATGGGCTTTAGCAGAAAGTCAAGCGCATTAACGCCATAGCTGTCGAAAGCGTACTCCTTAAAGGCTGTGGTGAAGATGATGCGTGTCTGTGAGGGCACCATCTTGGCCAGACTCATACCATCAAGGTCGGGCATGTGGATGTCGAGAAACAACAGATCTACAGGTGATGCCTTCAATGCCTCAAGGGCCTCCACAGCATCCGTATATGACGCCACAAACTCTAAGAAAGAGGTGCGCATGATGAAGTTTTTCACCATCTGCACTGCAAGAGGCTCATCATCGATAACCATACATCTGATAGGTTCCATAGGCTTCAGGGGTTAATGCGGATTTCTACACGATACACACCGTCCGTGAGTGTCTGCTTGTAGCTGCTTCTTTCTGGATAAAGCAACTGGAGCCGACGCTGCAGATTCTCTATTCCCACGCCTTTTCCCGTGCGACCATCGGTCTTCTTGGGGAAGTAGCTGTTTTCACAAATGAAGACTATCTGGGTGCCTTCCACGTCAAGGGCAGCCTTGATGAAGGAATTCTCGTGGGAGCTGACGCCATGCTTGAAGGCGTTCTCCAATGTGGAGATGAACAGCATGGGAGCAATGCTGACAGGTTGTTCAGGCACCCGAAAATCGGTCTCCACACGCACTTTCTCGTTGCAGCGGAGCTTCATCAAGTGGATGAAATTGTCCATAAACTCTACTTCATCTGCCAGTGCCACAGCGGGTTTGTTGGTCTCATAGAGGGCGTAGCGCATCAAGTCACTCAGTTGAGTGATGCTGTCTTGCGCCGTGTCAGCATCTATCTGTACCAGGCTGCTGATGTTATTCAGCGTGTTGAAGAGGAAATGTGGATTCAGCTGATTCTTCAGCCATACCAGTTCAGCTTCGGCATTCTGTTGCTTCACTTCCTGAAGCTGGAGCTCCACTTTATGCAGGCGCATGATGGAGCGCACAGCCAAGGCGCAGGCTGCAGAGAGCATATACATCACAATGTCAATGGCAAAGATCACGAAGAACCATGGGGCATCGAAATGCCTGTCGTTCCAAAAGAACCCATCGTCAATGATCTCATAGCCCACTGTGAAGAAGAGGCTCAGAACGATGTTTATGATAAAGAATAACGATCTGCGCTTATAGTAGTATTTAGGAACAATCCAATAATAGTTCAGAAGATAAATGGTAAACAGGGGGAGGAAATTCTCTATCGCCTCATGCAACGAGTGATAGGTCTCATGCCCATCGGAAGTGGTGAGCAGCGTACCCAATGCAGGCAGGATGATGACCAGCACCATCACTGCCGCGTGGATAAAGAATATCAATATGTCTTTACGTTCCCATTTCATAACCTTGCAAAGATAAGTGATTCCTTAGAATTTGTAATACAAGCTCAGCAGAATATTACGCGGACGGATCTTATAAGAAGTATAAGACTTCGTGAAATCACGTGAATCTACCATTGTATAGTTATAGGTATCCTGATTTAAGATGTTTTTAGCCGAGAGGATGAGCTGCCACTTGTCATTGATGTTGTACTCAGCTTTCACGTCGGCAAGTATCAGGTGCTTAGACACATCGTCAGAGAACTCGGTATAGTAGTGCTCACCCAGCACGCTGAAGTTCAGCTTCGATGAAGGCGAGAAGATGAGTTCGAGCGACTGCGTGTAGCCCTTCGACTTTGAAGAGGTATCTTCATCCTTCATCTTCACGTTGCTCATGTTGAAGTCCAGACGATACACCGCATTCAGCCACTGCGTCAGACGCCCGTTGACATAAGGTGAGAGCATCCATTCAGTGCTGGTAAGAGGAATGAATTGATCGTTTCTGGCTATCTTGGAGGTACCTCTTTCATAGTTCACCTCCATACCTATCTTACCTTTCATGAAGTTGATGCCCTTGCTGATGTCACCCCTGATTTCTGTGTCACTGGAGGTACTTGGCAAGATGTGCCGCCCGTTGATGATAAAGAGGTCGGTAAACGACTTGTCGCTTACGAAGGGGTCTTTCTCCCATCTATGCTCTATTGAACCATTGACAAAGAATGATGAAGCAGGATGTTTATAAGATACGTTGACCTCAATGGAGCCCCCTGTCTCGTTCTTCATAGCAGGGAGACCCTTGGAGGCGGTACGGAAATTCTGGAAGATCATGCCTGGATAGAGGTTCTTGCGGTTCACCTCATCGGCCTCCAGCTCTGCCTCTAACGACAGTGAGAGGTTGCTAGAGACTTCATACTTGATGTTGAGCGAGGGTTCCAGATAGAACTTAGACTTTGACATCTTAGTGTCTTCCAGTTGGTCTTCCACGCTATAGTCTCCATACTTTACAGGCATGCTCAGTTCAGCCTGCAACTTGTCTGTGATGAAGGTCAGCTTCGCTTCAGTATGGGCATTGAAGATGCCAATGTGCGCTTTGATATCTGGTGAATCCAGGCCTGGAAGGTCAGACCTCTTTACCTTCAACCCTCTCAGGTTCTCTGATACACCACCGTTCAGGTTTAAGCTCAGTTTGTCGTTAAGCTTAATGTCGTAACTAAGCCCTAAGTTGGCAAAGTAGGAGTTGGCTTTTACTTTCTGCATGAATGGGTACTCTTCACGTTTCACATCAAGGTCTTGTGGATGCAAGTATAACCCAGCTTGCGAGCTCACACTCAGAATATTTCTCCCTAGATGCGTTTTATAGAGGAAATCGTTCTTCAGCAACAATGGAGTGGTACTCACCAGTTGGTCATTGGCTCTTTCGCCTGTGTTCTCCTTATTTACATCGTTCCATCGGGTGGCGAAGCTCAGTTGGTTGCGCAGATATTTCGTATCGGTATTGGCCAGTAGGGTAAAATCTGTCTGTATGTCTTGCTGCTTGGATTTGGCACTCTCACCCACCACATCAACCACCGTCTCCCCCTCAGAAAGGTAGTAAGTGGTCTCATCAAAGCTGGAGGCCGTAAGGCGGTCAGTGTGGTAAGTCAGCTGCACATTCAGTTGGTAGTCATCATTCAGCTTGAAGGTTGAGCCTATGTTGGCAATGCCGCTGCGATTGTCACGTGTACGCTCACTTGAGAGTGGAGCCAACGAGGGGTTTACGCTGAGAAATTCTTTGATGCTATAGTCGTATGATCCATTTCCACCGTCATCCCAGTCGTTGCCGCCAAATCCATTCAGTGCTCCACTGAAGTCCAGACCTGTATTATCGGCCTTGAAAAGCACGGTGGTTTGCATCTTCTGTCCGATGTTCAAGGCATTCACATCAGCGTTCACCAAAAGAGGGGTAACACCCAGTCCGCCTTTGATGGAGCCTGTCCACTTAGACTGCGCATGGTCTTTCAGCACTACGTTGATGGCTGCATTGTCGCTATACTGTACGCCTTTCATCACCTTGATGCTCACATGGTTCTCTGTGATCTCCAGGCGCTCTACATCCTCGGGCTTCATGTTATATACAGGTGCATAGTTTCCTTCAAGCATGTCGAGTCCGTTCACGTAAATTTTCTCTACGAACATACCATTGTACATAAATGAAGTGGAGCCGTCCCACGACATGGCCGAAAGGCCTGGCATCTTTTTCATTACGTCTTCCAATTTCTTATCACGTATATCCGTAAACTTCTCCACATCATAACTCACCGTTTTCTCCAGACCATCTTCGCCCACGGCAGTCACCATATCTTGTGCTTGTACTATCAAACTCGATGAAATCATCAGACCTAATGCCAGGCATACGGCTCTGAGGATAGAACTCCTTTTTTCCTTTTTCATTTCAATTTCAGTTTTTTTATTTCTTATGCAGTTTTTTTTCTTATGCAAATATAGGCACTTGTTCTGGAACTGTAAACAAATTTTACACGAACACCCCCTTTGCTTGTGACGAATTCCTCATGGAGACATTTTTCCCTGTGGTTTTCCCTGCGTTTCCCTATATTTTCCCTGTTTTCCCTCTAAACGCCCATAAGGAGAGGGAAAATTCATAAACCACAATCTTCCTATATTATCTTTGCAATGCTTTCAGAAAGAGGAGGCAAAGGACGGATACCAACTTTTACCTTCACCCTTCACTCCTATCGCGTAAATGACTGAAAGTAAACAGACTAAGTGGGTGAAAGTGAATGGTTTTACCTTCACCTTACCTTCACCCTCCTTCACCTGTTGATTAAGGAAAAAGTTGATAATAACAAACAACTATTTATAACAATATGAAACAAGAAATGTTTGAAAATCAGGGAGCTATCTACATGATAGAGAGCTTCCTCGACGAAAACTACGAGTTTCGTCGAAACGTGCTCAGCGGAAAGACTGAGGTAAGAAAACTAAGTGATGAAGCGGACAAATGGAGCATCTTGACGGAAGTAATCCTCAACTCCATTGTCCGAAAAGCCAAGATGGAGGGATTTAATGAGAAGTCTCCTCGTACTGACATTGTGGAATATATAGGATCTGATGCCGTCAAAGACTACGATCCTATCAAGGACTATCTGGAGCACTTACCTGAATGGAATGGACAAAACATTGTGGCAGAGCTGTTTAGCCGTATTCCAGGACTAACTTCGGAGCAACTCTCTTGGTGTAGTACTTGGCTGCGTTCTGCTGTGGCGCATTGGATGGGGATGGATATGCTGCATGGTAACGAGTGTGTACCTATATTAATAGGTGCCCAAGGATGCGGAAAGAGCACCTTCGCTGTGAGGTTGCTGCCTCCAGAACTAAGGGAGTATTTCTTAGACCATATCAACTTCAGTAATAAGTTCGACAGTGATATGGCATTGACACACAACCTCTTGGTGAATATCGATGAGTTTGCCAATATGGGACCATCGCAGCAAGGAAAGCTGAAGCAGATACTCTCAAGGGTGAAAGTCAATGGAAGGCCAATCTTCGGAAAGAGTCAGGAGGATAGGAAGCGCTATGCTTCCTTCCTTGCCACTACCAACGATGAACATCCGCTTTGCGATCCTACGGGTAGTCGTCGCTATCTGTGTCTTCAAGTGCCCAAAGGCATGTTCATCGACAACGAGACGCCCATTGACTACCAGCAACTCTACGCGCAACTGGTTTATGAGCTCCGAGTGCAGCAAACGCCTTATTGGTTCTCCAATGATGAGGTAATAAGGATTCAGGAAGTGAACCAGCCCTATTTCAAGGATGTGGACTTGGAAAGCATGATAGCAAGCTGTTTCCGATTGCCAAGTGACAATGAGCAGGGCCGATGGATGCTTTGTAAGGATGTGATCACTGATTTACAGCAGCAATACCCCATGCTCGAAGGAGGCATGTACACCAGTGTGAGGATAGGAAAGGTATTGAAGTTCATGGGATTCGACAGTCAACACAGCAAGCATGGCCAAAAGTACCTTTTAATACCACTCAAGGCTGCTTAAAGGGTGAAGGTGGGTGAAGGTGAAAGGTTTCACCTTCACCCACTTAACTTACTGACATTCAATGTTATATTTACAAAAGGTGAAGGGTGAAGGTCAAAATGCAATTCCATTGTTGGCGACATGCCTTATACTATGCTCACAAATGTTCATCGCTGTGAGCAAAAATGCCCATAACTATGGGCAAAAATGTTCACAGTGTGAGCAAAACAATAAACTAACTTATAATAATTGACTACTATGTTGAAATTAGATCAAAACACCGTCTGCCCTTTGGCAGCATGTCCACAGTGCAGCCAATGTCTGCGCTACAAAAACTACCTGCAAATACGCAGCACAGCTCCCAGTATGACGGTGGTAAACACCGAGCTCATCAACCCTGATAGCAAGGGCTGCCCCCACCTGCTGCTGAAGGAGCGCCAACGCATCGCCTATGGCTTCGAGCGTCTGCGTAGCGAGGTGCCTCAAAAGCACCTCTTCACCCTCTTCAGCCGTGCAGGTTTTGGCAGCCGTGCCAGCTTCGACCGCCGATGGCATGGGCAAGAGAAGTTCGGGTTAAGTCCCAAAGAACAAAGTCGGATTCTCGACATCTTTAGGGAACTTGGCGTGGACACCTCCATCGGCTTCGATAGGTATCGTGAAGAGGAAGTGTTAGTGGAGCCAAATCTTCCAAAAGACGCAAAGTTATAAACCTAGCAAATGGCTACGATCTGATCTACAATAGTAGAAATTAACTTAGGTTTATAGCCGTGGTGGCGTAACAGACAACATAGCCGTATCTACAATAGTAGAAATTAACTTAGGTTTATAGCCGTTGCTTTTATACGCAGTGCCGTGTTAATCTACAATAGTAGAAATTAACTTAGGTTTATAGCCTTGTTCAACATATCGCTAATGCCCTCCATCTACAATAGTAGAAATTAACTTAGGTTTATAGCCATAAAAGTTTAATTAAAACCCAAGCATTATATCTACAATAGTAGAAATTAACTTAGGTTTATAGCCCTTATCCCGTCTATCCGCACGAACTCATATCTACAATAGTAGAAATTAACTTAGGTTTATAGCCTTCAGTTGACCACTGGGTGCAGTTTATATCTACAATAGTAGAAATTAACTTAGGTTTATAGCCCTTATCCCGTCTATCCGCA
>JAGCFP010000012.1 GCA_017650045.1 Bacteroidaceae bacterium
AAGGCCTTCTCGCTGCCATTCAGGATGAGTTCGGTCTTTTCCTTGAGTGTACGCTTGCGATAGTTGTCGAACTCTGCAGAAAGACGCAGGTAGCGGTCGTTCAACTCTGTAGCTTTCTCCTCAGCTTCTTTCAACTTCGTTTCCAGCTCGTTGGCCACCACTTCCTCAGTTTCCTCTTCAGGAATCTCAACAGCCTCCTCAGCAGGTTGTTCTGTAGGTTCAGTTTGGGATAATTCCTCACTCACATCCTCTTTCAACTCCTTCTCCTTATTCTCTTCTACGTTTGGATTCATCTTTTTATATCTGTTTTTAAATAGTCTGTTACTCTTTTTCATAGTTTCTATAATTTTGGTCACTAGCTAAGCAGCAAAAAGTTTGCCAAAATGGCGCTTTAGGAAGCTCTGGCAGTAAATCGTGCGATAAAATGAAATAATGGCAGTATCAAAGAGGGTTAGATTCCGAAATCTTTCTTATCTTTGCTGAACGAATAATAATTAAATCTGATGATATGAAAAAATACTTGATCTTAATTCTCCAGATTGGAGTCTTCCTCATTCTGATGGGCATATTCATGTTGATAGGCACTTCATTGATGTTATTAGCAGGCGTGAATCCTACCAGTATTGGCGATATTAATTCTGGTACTTTCCAAGTCGTATTGCAGGAAGTCGTGCTGTTGGTTTCCATCTTGTTGGCAGCCTATATCATCGTGCGTTTCTGGGAGAAGAAACCTTTCAGTGACCTTGGCTTTTCCTTCATTGGTAGGGGCAAAGATATCTGCTGGGGCTTTCTCATTGCAGTGATGATCTATGCCATCGGTTTCGCCGTGTCCCTGTTGTTCGGTTGGGTAAAGATTGTAGATGTGGGCTTCAGTGCCAAAGATTTCTTCTTCTATCTGTTGCTGATGCTCTTTGTGGGTATGGCAGAGGAGGCGATGTGTCGTGGCTTCCTGCTGGGACGCATGCTCAATGTGGGGATGCACCCCTTATTGGCATTACTGCTGTCTTCATTGTTCTTCGCAGCCCTGCATTTAGGAAACGATGGCATCACATGGTTTGCCTTTGTCAATCTTGTACTGGCAGGTATCTTGTTGGGAACTACCTATCTTTATACCCGTAATCTGGCGTTCCCTATCATCCTCCATTGTTTTTGGAATTTCATTCAGGGAGCCGTGTGCGGTTATGCCGTTAGTGGAAGCTCAAAGGTCAACTCCGTCTTTAGCATCGCATTAGACGAACATACGCTGATGAACGGCGGAGAGTTCGGTTTCGAAGGTTCACTGGTGTGCACCATCCTCATGCTGGTGTTCACTGTGATACTGCTGCGTTATGTAGGACCGAAGCTGGATTATTCAAGACATTAATACCGTTTTAAGCAATGATGAAAAAGATTATATCAGCCCTGATTGCCTTGTTGCTGCTTCCTCTGATGATGCAGGCACAAGACCGCACCGTGAAGTTAAAGATCATCGAGACCACCGATGTGCATGGTTGCTTCTTCCCTTACGACTTCATCACCCGTCGCCCGGTAGGTGGAAGCTTGGCGCGTGTGCATACCTATGTACAGGAACAACGCGACCTCTATCATGATGATCTTATCTTGGTGGACAACGGGGATATTTTGCAAGGTCAGCCTACAGCCTACTACTATAATTACATAGATACCACTTCTGTGCATCTGGCATCAGATATGCTCAACTTCATGGGCTACAATGTCGGCAACTTTGGTAATCATGACGTGGAGGTTGGCAATGCCGTTTTCGAGCGTTGGGTACATGATTGCGCCTTCCCTGTTTTGGGAGCCAACATCATTGATACCAAGACCGGACAGCCGCATTTCAAGCCTTATGAGGTCATCGTGCGCGATGGTGTAAAGGTGGTAGTGCTGGGCATGATTACCCCTGCCATTCCGGTGTGGCTCTCAGAGAACTTGTGGAAAGGACTCCGATTCGAGGACATGGAACAGACCGCCCGCAAGTGGATTCCTATCATTCAGGTAGAGGAGCATCCCGATATCATCGTGGGGGTTTTCCATGCGGGGAAAGATGCCGAGTGGCTGGGCGATGGTAAGTATCGTGAGCAGGCTTCCGTAGAGGTGGCAGAGCGTGTGCCGGGCTTCGATGTGGTGCTTATGGGGCACGACCATGCCCGTGAATGCCGCAAAGTGACCAACGTGGAAGGCAAGGAGGTGCTGGTCATCAATCCTGCCAACCGTGCCTTTAATGTGGCAGATGTGGAAATCACCTGTACGCTGCGTGATGGCAAGGTGGTGGACAAGCAGGTAGATGGCCAGTTGGTTTCTGTGTCCGACCTGGCGGTTAGCCAATCGTTCATGGACCGTTTCGCCCAGCAGTATAAGGATGTAGATACCTTCGTCAGCAAGAAGATAGGCACATTTACAGAAGAAATCACCACGCGTCCCGCCTATTTTGGACCTTCGGCATTCATCGACCTTATCCATACCTTGCAATTGGAACTCACTGGCGCTGAGATCTCTTTTGCTGCTCCGCTTTCCTTCGATGCTCGGATTGCTCAGGGCGATGTCTATGTGAGCGATATGTTCAACCTCTATCGCTTTGAGAACATGCTCTATACCATGAGCTTTACGGGGAAGGAAATCCTTGGGGCCTTGGAGATGAGCTATGACAACTGGATCAATGTGATGAAGTCGCCTAACGACCATGTTTTGTTAGTTCGTGAGCCAGCCAATGCGGGCGACCGTATCCAATTCATCGAGCCATCCTATAATTTCGACTCTGCTGCAGGCATCATCTATACCGTCGATGTTCGCAAACCGAAGGGACAGAAAGTGACCATCGTCAGCATGGCAGATGGTACGCCATTCAGTTTGGATAAGACCTATAAGGTCGCAGTGAATTCTTACCGTGGCAATGGTGGAGGGTCACAACTGATAGACGGTGCCGGTATCCCATCCGATAAGCTGAAAGACCGCATCATCCAATCCACTGATGTGGACTTACGCTATTATTTGATGAAGTACATCGAAGAGCATCACACCATCAGTCCTAAGGCCCTTGGTCAGTGGAAACTCGTTCCTGAAAAGTGGGTGGCTCCCGCCATTAAGCGCGATTATAAGTTGCTCTTTGGCGAAGATATGAAGTGAAAAGCGGAAGCAAAGTAAAAAAATCTTCCGAAAGGTTTGCATAGAATAAAACTTTGCCTTACCTTTGCATCCGCATTTGTGAAAATGCTTGTTCAGTCATTAAGGAAGTTTGGGTGAGTGGCTGAAACCAGCAGTTTGCTAAACTGCCGTACGGGTAACCGTACCGGGGGTTCGAATCCCCCAGCTTCCGCAATGATACATGAATTTTTTAAGGGTTAATAAAGGGGAACATTGCAGCTCGTAGAGTTGCAATGTTTTTTTATGCCTTATCTTCAAAATAGAAATTCCCCCCAATGGTATGCCGCGAAAATAATTGTCATAACTGTCACAACTGTCACATCGAAGAGGAGGGGATAGAAACAAAAAATCCTGAAGCAACAACTTCAGGACTTTGGCGGTGCGTACGAGACTCGAACTCGTGACCCCATGCGTGACAGGCATGTATTCTAACCAACTGAACTAACGCACCAGTTTTGTGGTTGCAAAGATAGCGCTATTTTTATATTCTGCAAAATTTTTAGCGATTTAGTTTCCTGATTCCCTCAAAAAATTCATCGTTGAGTTGCTTGATGCCATTGAGAACCACTTCTTGGGTTCGCTCCAGCATATTCTCATCGTGTTCAGGAGATTCTGGTTCCTCAGGAGTGATGACACGGAGCCCTGCAGGCACTATGTTTACGTAGATATCTTCTCCCATCATGATCGGATCGCCGTCGTAATGTGCCACTCCCGGTTTCTCGCGGTGTATATGCAGCGATTTGCAGCGGAAGGTCTTGATATGGCTGTTCTGATCGATGGTCTTATTAAACAACTGGAAAGTGAGGGAGGGGACATCCAGCAGCGTGAATGGCAGTAGCACGGTGATGTCGAGCAGTCCGTCAGTAAGCGAGGCGCTTGGAGCGATGAAGGCATTGTTGCCATATTGGGCCGCATTGCCACAAGCGATCACGAAAGCCTGATAATGCTCAGTGTTACCCTCGATGTCGAGTTCATAAGTCTCAGGCTTATAGCTGAGGTTCTCACGCAGTGTCTGTTCCACATAGGAGAGGGGACCGCGTTTGCCCGACTCTGCAAACTTCAGACTGATGAAGGCATCGAAACCTACCCCGCAAGTACAGAAGAAAAGCTGTCCGTTGATCTTCCCGTAGTCGATGGTTTCTATATATCCTTGATTCAGTATGTCGATGGCTTTGCGGGCATTGGTAGAGATATGCAGGTGTCGGGCCAATCCGTTGCCAGAGCCACAAGGGATGATGCCTAAGGCTGTCTGTGTATGTACCAATGAGCGGGCGATCTCATTCACCGTTCCGTCGCCTCCAATGGCAATGACCGCATGGTCTTTCCGCTCAGCACATTCATTCGCTATCACGATGGCATGACCGGCATATTCGGTCTTGATAACCTCATACTCGTATTTCTCCAAATCCAGTCTTTCTCTGATGAGCTTCAGTATCTGCTCCTTCCCTTGCGTTCCGGAAATGGGATTCACGATGAATGTTATTTTCTTCTTTTCTGTAGTCATAGGTAGGTTCAGGCTTTATTTCAGTACTCCAATGGGGTATTGCATGGTGATGCAGTGCAGGGAGCCGTGCTGACAGATCAATGGTCGGCAATCCACTCCAACGATCTCTTTTTTTGGAAAAGCTGCTTGCAGTACCTCTCTCGCTTGCGCATCGGCGGTCTGCTGATAAATGGGGTAGAGCACCGCATCATTAAGGATGAGGAAGTTGGCATAAGTAGCAGGAAGTTGTTCGCCGTCTTCCCAAACGGGTGCAGCCATCGGCAAAGGGAACAGCTGGTAAGGCGTGCCATCTGCCTGACGGAAAGCTTTCAGTTCCTCTTCCATCAGTTGCAGTTCCTCATAATGCTCATCGTCAGGGTCATTGCACTGTACATAAGCGATGGAAGTCGTAGAGCAGAAGCGAGCCAGCGTGTCGATGTGACTGTCTGTATCGTCGCCACGTAAGTTGCCATGATGCAGCCAAAGGATGCGCTCCACGTGAAGCATTACCTTCAGGGCTTCCTCTATCTCCACAGCATTTAAACGAGGGTTGCGATTAGGATTCAGCAGGCATTGCGTAGTGGTGAGCAAGGTACCATGTCCGTCGCTCTCTATGGAACCCCCTTCCAGTACGAAGTCCAAATGATTCTCGTAGGTACCGTTCAACATTTTTGCCTCGTAGAGCTGACGGGTGATGGCATTGTCCATTTCGGCAGGGAACTTATTTCCCCAACCGTTGAAACAGAAATCCAGGATATGGGGACTAATGCTGTCAGTGAGACAGATGGCCCCATGGTCGCGCGCCCAAGTATCGTTGGTAGGGCATTGGAAGAAGCGCACATTCTTCATGTTCACGCTGTCGGCTATCTGTGCCTTCACCGCTTCTGGCTCAGGGGTGACGATAAGCAGCAGTTCACGTGCTGCTATCTCCTTAGCCACCTGCTTGAAGCAAGCCTGTACCTCATCCAGCATGTAAGCCCAATCGGTATTTTGGTGGGGCCAGGTAAGTTGCACGCCGCTCTGCGGATACCATTCAGCAGGAAGTATAGGGGAACTCTGCTCCACCATCACATCTCTGAAAAGTGTAGCATCCAATTGCAGTTCATCTTCCCTGCGATCGAAAAACGGATTATGAATTTTGATTCCCATATCCCCTGTGCTGAATTCCGTTGCGAAGATACATAAAAAGGGGGATAAAAGCAAAAAGAGATCGCCAATTTCTTGGCAATCTCTTTGCATGGAGCGGAAAACGAGACTCGGACTCGCGACCCCAACCTTGGCAAGGTTGTGCTCTACCAACTGAGCTATTTCCGCAAAAATCGGAGATTTTTGCAGGATTTTTGGCGGCGCCTCGGCAAATTCAAGCGAGCTTGATTTGCACTCGGCTTGCACAAAAATTCCGCGTTTCTATTATTGTGGCATTCTCGGCTGCACTCGGCAAAGCTCAAACAAGTTTGGCTTTGCTCTCATTTGCACGAGAATTCCGCGTAAATACTTCTCCTACATTATTTCATAGAAAATGTTCTTTGAATAAGATAACTATCAGTAACTTAGTGCCCAAGAAAGGACTCGAACCTTCACGCCTCGCGGCACACGCACCTGAAACGTGCGCGTCTACCAATTCCGCCACTTGGGCTTCAAATTAACCACTTCCAGTATCAGAAAAGTGAAGAGAATGAGACTCGAACTCACACGACACAATTGTCACTACCCCCTCAAAGTAGCGCGTCTACCAATTCCGC
>JAGCFP010000013.1 GCA_017650045.1 Bacteroidaceae bacterium
CGCTGCAAAGAACTGTCGAACAGGGTCCCATCAAGCAACCAACCTTCGTAGTGGCAGCTCACTGTGTCTGTTGCACTGGCATGCTTGGCATTTGGATCTCCAGGGTTGATGATGCGGTATTGTAAGCCACTTTCAGTGGTGATTACTCCATCAATCTTCTTATTATTCTCCAGATACTCCTCATTAGCCTTGATGCGGGCATCGGTCATCTGCTTGTCCAGTTCGTCAATATACTGACTGGCGATGATTTGAGCCTGACGGTAATCCATCTCTGGCTTATTCTCGAATGCATCTTTCACGGCCTTCGCAAAATCTTCTATGTTCAGGTCGTTTTTTTTGATACCCATACCGAGCAGATTTTGGGCGATGCCTAATCCCAGTGCATAACTTTTATTATCCATATAATACTGCCTTTTTATAATTTGGCTGCAAAAATACTGCTTTTATTTGAATGTTTGATAATTATGGCATTAAATTTTCTTATTCTCAAGAATTCTTTCTAATTTAGCAGGGGTGAAAATTATTTAATAAAGGTATAGGCAATGAAAAATTTGGTTTTCCTAACAGGTGCTGGGATGAGCGCAGAGAGTGGCATCAGCACTTTCAGAGATTCAGGTGGCATGTGGGAACAGTATGATGTGCAGGATGTGGCCAGTATCGAAGGGTACCTGCGTAATCCTAAATTGGTGCTGGATTTCTATAACGCACGACGTAATGAACTGAAGAATGTGAAGCCTAATGCCGGGCATCTTGGCGTGGCTGCTTTGGAGAAAGACTTCAATGTGACGGTAGTGACACAGAATGTGGATAACTTGCATGAGCGTGCTGGTAGTTCACATGTGATTCATCTGCATGGCGAACTGACGAAGGCTTGCTCTACTCGCAGTCCGAACGACCCTCGATATATCCGCAAATTGAAAGAGGGTGAAGAGATTCATTTGGGCGACAAGGCAGGTGATGGTAGTCAGCTCCGTCCGTTCATCGTATGGTTTGGAGAGGCTGTTCCAGAGATAGAGACGGCCATAAACTATGTGCAGAAAGCGGATATTTTAGTCGTGATAGGTACCAGTCTGAATGTATATCCAGCAGCGGGACTGCTCTACTATGCCCCAGAGGAGGCAGAGATATATCTTATAGATCCTAAGCCTGTGGATGCACATACCATGCGTGAGATTCATGTGATACAGTCGGGTGCATCGGCTGGTGTGGCGAAGCTTACTTCTTTATTAGAGCCCTAAGTACAAACCATAGATGGTAAAGCACGGTGGAGAAGAAACCATAGTGCTTTGACATGATCCAGAAGCGTTCCTTGAGGGACGCTTTATGGTTTCTGGTGGTCATGCCTTCTTCCAGATAATCGATGAGGGTGAGGTGGGTGTTGTGCAGCACCTTGGATTTCTTCATAATCTTGACGCACCAATCGAAATCGGACGAGAAGCGGTACTTCAAATCGTAGGGTTCTGCCAATGCACGTTTGGCAAAGAAGGCCTGATGGCAAACCAGCATGCCGTTTCGAAAACTCTTCCAAGTCAGTTTTTCTGGAGCAGAGAGACGGCGCATGCGCACGAAGTGGCCCGCTTTATTCACAATCTCAGTCTCTCCATAGAGTACATCTGGCAGCACTTCTAAAAGGTGCATACTATGTACCATTTTTTCTAAGGTATCGTCTTCATGAAGGCGATCCCCAGCATTCAGGAAGCAGACATAGTCGCCTGTGGCAAGGGCCAATCCTTTGTTCATAGCATCATACAGCCCTTTATCGGGTTCGCTGATTACTTTGGTAATACGGTCCTTGTATGATTCAATGATGGCTAATGTGCCATCCGTAGAGGCACCATCGATAATCAGGTACTCCACATGATGATAGGTCTGCGATATCACGCTCTGGATGGTGGCTTCCAAAGTTTCTACGGCATTGTAGGTCACCGTGATGATGCTGAATGTAGGGGCGTAGTGGTAGTGCATGGTCACAAAAGATTTTGATAGAGTTGTATGAATTGTGGTACCACTACGCCTTCTTCATAGCAACGTTGTACCTTCTGCACCGCTTGCTGGCGCAGTTCTGGGATGTTCTTATGGTTCAATATCCACAACATGCCCTTCGCCAGATCGTCTGCCGATTTATAGTCAGCCACATAGCCATTTACTTGGTGATCAATCATCTCAGGGATACCACCAACGTTAAATCCTACGCATGGTGTTCCGCAGGCCATAGCTTCCATGATGGTATTGGGCAGATTCTCTTCCAAAGAGGGGGTCACATAGGCATTCACAGCGCTGTAGATATCAGTTAGGGTGTCGTCATCGGTGACATAGCCTTGTGGATAGACCTCAAAGGGGAGTACACGGCGCAGACCTTCTGACATCATACCGAAACTCACTATGCCAATCTGCTCCTTCAAGGCGTGATCTTGCTTTACCAACGTCTTGCAAGCCTTGATAAGGTAGTCGATGCCCTTGCGCTTGTCGGTAGCTTTCACGGCTCCGAAGAGTAGCAGCTTCTTGTCCGTTGGCAAGGAAAGTCGTTGACGTGCGCCTTGACGGTCCTTTGGTTTGAAGATGTCCAGATTTAGCGGATTAGGGATGCAGTGGATGTGCTGTCCTTGCAGCAAGGCACTCTTCTCCGCCATACCTTGCAACCACTGACTGCATGCCACAAAAGTGACTGGCTTACCTTGCATGAGTTTCAGTTTCTTCTCGAAGGTGCGGTAAGAAAGATCGTGTTTACTGCCGTGATAGAGTAGCAGCGGACAGTTATGGCAATGTGTCTCATAATGGTCGCATTCGCGGGGATGGTGACAGATGCCCGTCGCAGGCCAAAGGTCGTGCATGGTCCACACCACAGGCTTCCCACTACTGAAGATGTGTTCTAAGTTTTTCAGCGAAAGCATGCCTTGGTTAATCCAATGCAAGTGGATGATATCGGCTTCCTGAAAGGCAGGATATTTCGTGATGTCAGTTCCCGTATTGGCGATGTCCACACTGAAAAGGTTGTTTTTCTTGAAGTGGTTGGCTTTCCATATCACAATGCGTTCCCAAACAAACTTCCAGAGCAGCGACCATCTACCCAGTCCTAAGCCCGTAACCTCAGGGAGGTCGCTCTGCTTGTCGCGTACCAGCATCCGCGCGTCAATGCCCTGTTTGCCAAGGGCTTCCATCAGACGCTTGCAAGCTACGGCTGCTCCGCCTGTACGTTCCGAAGTATTGACTAACAGTATCTTCATCTTCCGAAATCTCCTTTCAGTGTACGTTTGATTCTCCTCACGGCTTTAGCCCAGAATGAGTTGGTACGGGCATAATAGCGCTCATACACCTTTCGTGCCTCTTTATTCTCAGTGATGGGTTCTATCTTCTTCACTTTCAAAGGCTTCAACCATAAGTTGGAAGCATAGAGCCCCCCTCCGCCACAGTTGGTACCTGTGCCGTCAAAACCGTTGTTTTGCACCAATGCCTTGCCTACATTTAGGGAGAGTACGTCATGCAGGAACAGCGAGGCATTCCAGCGTATGGCCCAAGAATTATTCAGTCCCTCTACCTGACGGCGCAGCATGCGAGTGTAGCCATATTTTCCGTTGAAATCGAAGGTTTTGGTGAGTTTGCGCGTTTCCAGTTCTCGGAGCAAGGTTGCCCCATCAGGATTGAAGAGTTGCCAGGCCCGTTCCCAGGTAGCCCATCCCCAACTGCCTGTCCATTTGATGAGGAAGGTATCAGGCAGGGTGGGGTCTTGTGTGTAGTCGCAAGCCTGGATATGTCCCACTTTCGGCTCGTCCTTGTAGGTTTCCAACGCCTCGTTCATAAAGCGCAGGAAGTAGGGTGCCACCACAAGATCGTCTTCCAAGACAATCACACGTCCATGCTTCTTCACTACTGTGCTCACACCGTCGATCACATTACGTGCCAATCCCCAGTTTTCCTCACGCTCCACGATGCTCACAGAGGCAAAACCTCTGATGTTGTGAATCAATCCCCGTACTTCCTCCACTGCTGCTTGGTCTCTCTCATCCTTTGCACCATCGGCATAGACATAGAGCGTGCTCTGCGCAGCCTCTGCATTGGCCAGCAGACTTGTCACCAACTGCTGCACATGTTGTGGGCGGTTGTACACGAAAAGCAATATCGGGGCAAGTGCCTGTCTCATTTCCTCGTTTCTGATATCTTTCGCTGCAAAAATACAAAAATGCAAGATACTTTTATATAGTTATGCTCAAAAATGCTCACTGCCTTGAGCAAAAATGCTCACCGTTGTGAGCATAAATGCTCATGGTGAGAGCAAAATAATCTGGCGAAGTCGTTTTAAAAAACACACCATCTGTGTTTGACCTTACACCCCTACACGTTTTGCTTCCTGCCGACTGATTATCAGCAACTTGCAAGGGTGTAGGGTTCACTCCAACCCTACACCAACCCTACACTCACCCTACACTCTCTGTTTTTTGCTATTTAAAAAACGGACCTCTGTCCTTTTAGAAAGAGTATAGAATCTTATGACAATACCTGTTTATGTCATAGTACTGCTTCAAAGATAAGAAAAGGTGTAGGGTTCGTGTAGGGTTCGTGTAGGGTCAAGGCACACCCTACACCCATCTAAAGCGCTGTGTATCTTTTTATTATATGCGAAGAGTGTAGGGGTGTAGGGTAAAATGAAGTTCATCCATTTCCAGATAGAACTATTTTTGATTACCTGCATTCCGCGTACTCTTAAGCCAACAGAATTATTTCTTTAGGATATAGCGCAGGCTCTCCTTCAGGATGTGTGAGCCTGCCAACCAGAGGATAAGGGGGTAAAGGATGGCAACAAAGGCAACTTTAGCCAACAGACTGAGGTAGAGGTTGCTGATGCCTGCAGTGATGTAGGCTGCCAGGAGGGTTAAGGCAGCTGCTAATAATATATAAGGTGCAATGTCAAGCAGCATGTCACGGAGGTGGAGGCCGATCTCCTTGCGTACAAACCAGAACCAGACAAAGAACCACAGGATATTGATACCGATAAAGAGGCGCAGCATCCACTGGAAGCCTAACGGACTGGCCGCAATGACTGCCACCAACAAGGTGAGGCAAAGGGAGATGGTGCACCACATATAGATGGAGGAATGTCCACGACTGATGATGAGGTTGGAGAAGAGGCTTGACAGAGGTACGAAGGCTCCCCAAATGCAGAGCAGACTCAAGATGCCTGCGCTCTCTATCCATCGCTCCGTGATGGTGATGACAATCACTTCTTTGGAAACTATACTAAGTCCAAACATGGCAGGGAAACTGATGAATGCCGTGAAACGCAGCATTTTTCGCAGCACTCGAAGTTGGCGCTCCTTGTCGTCTTCTACCTTTGTAAAGACGGGTTGCGCTACCCCATATAGCATGTTGGTGATAAGGTTGTGCCCCATCTGGTTCCACTTATTGGCTTGTGAGAAGTTGCCCACAACTGACATGGAGTAGAACTTTCCCAGAATGTTGGAAAACAGGTTGTTGTTGATGATGTTGAAGACATTGGTAATGATCAACTTACTGCTGAAACCTATCATCTCACGGATAGGTGTGAAGTCCACAGGTAGGGTGGGGTGCCAACGTGTAACGGCATAGCACAGAATAGTCATGCAGCTCACATAAGCGATGGTCTGTGTGGCGATGCCCCAAAAGGCATAACCATTGGCTGCCATTGTCACACCGATAATGCCAGAGATGATGATGGAGCAGATGGTAATGATAGAGGTCTCTTTCACCTTCAGGTGGCGAAACAGATAGGCGCGTGGAGCAATATTGAGGCTGGATATCACAAAACCAATGAAAAGATAGCGCGACAAAGGTGTGAGGATGGGCTCTTCATAGAAGTTGGCAATCAGCGGTGCCACCAACCAAAGCAAGGCATACAGGCAGACACTGATAAGGGTACTGCACCAAAACACGGCATTATAGTCGCGGTGCGACACTTCCTTCTTCTTATTGAGCGCAGAGATAAACCCACCTTCTTGCAGAGCGGAAGCGGTGGCGGAGAAAACCGTCAGCACACCCACTAATCCGTAATCGGCTTGGGTAAGCAGGCGGGCCAAGAAGATACCAAAAAGGAGGCTCAGCAACTGCTGAATACCGTTGCTGATGCCTCCCCATAATAGTCCTTGGGCAGTCTTCTCTTTTAAGTTATCCACACCTTATTCTTTTTTGTGGCCCCCACTAATATTTGAGCAAGCTGAGTGCAGAGCTAAGCTTGCTTGGGCTCTGCCGAAGCGCGGCCGAACTTCACGGCGAAGCCGTAATATTTATGAAACCTGACTTCCTGGCTTCACCTCCTTTGTAGTGGTCACCACACTGAGGCTTTCATCACTATCCACCGCAGAGAGGATCATGCCTTGGCTTTCGATGCCCATCATCTTACGTGGGGCAAAGTTGGCCACAAAGAGAATGCGACGTCCAACCAGTTCCTCTGGGTTTTCATAGAAAGCAGCAATGCCAGAGCAGATGGTACGGTCGGTGCCCGTACCGTCGTCAATGGTGAATTGCAGCAGTTTTTTCGACTTTGGTACTGGCTGACAAGCCTTTACCAAACCTACACGGATGTCGAGTTTCTCAAAGGTCTCAAAACTCACTGTTTCCTTGAAAGCAGCAGGTTTCCATTGGGCAGCCTCGTTGGCTTTCTTGGTGTCGAGCAACTTCTGTATCTGGGCATCTATCACGCTGTCTTCAATCTTTTCGAAGAGCAGGGAAGGCTCTGCCAATTGGTGTCCAGCCTTTATAAGGTCGGTGCTGCCTAATTGGTTCCAGTCAAACTCGGCCATGTTGAGCATCTGGCGCAGCTTCTCACTGCTGAATGGCAAGAATGGCTCAAAGGCAATGGAAAGGTTGGCTACCAACTGCAGAGAAATGTTCAGCACAGTCTCCACACGCTTTGGATCGGTCTTCCAAACCTTCCAAGGCTCACAGTCGGTGATGTACTTATTGCCGATGCGTGCCAGATTCATGGCTTCCTTCTGCGCATCGCGGAACTTGAAGTTGTCCAACAGGTTTTCCACCTTTTCCTTCACGTCCTTGAACTCAGCGATGGTTTGCTCGTCATACGCAGTCAGCTCTCCGCATTCAGGTACGATGCCATTCCAATACTTCTTCGTCAGCTGTAAGGCACGGTTCACGAAGTTACCGTAGATAGCCACCAATTCGCTGTTGTTGCGCTCTTGGAAGTCTTTCCACATGAAGTTATTGTCCTTGGTCTCTGGGGCGTTGGCGGTGAGCACATAGCGCAACACATCTTGCTTGCCTGGAAAATCTACCAGGTATTCATTCAGCCAAACCGCCCAGTTCTTAGAGGTAGAAATCTTGTCGTTCTCCAGGTTCAGGAACTCGTTGGATGGCACATTGTCGGGCATGATGTATTTGCCATGAGCCTTCATCATGGTAGGGAAGATGATGCAGTGGAACACGATGTTGTCCTTACCGATAAAGTGTACCAGACGGGTATCTTCATCCTGCCACCACTTCTCCCATGGTCCCCATTTCTCGGGTTCACGGTCGCACAATTCCTTAGTATTGCTGATGTAGCCGATAGGGGCATCAAACCACACATAAAGCACCTTGCCTTCAGCACCCTCCACAGGTACAGGGATGCCCCAATCCAAGTCGCGTGTCATGGCACGAGGCTCCAGATCCAGGTCTAACCATGATTTGCATTGGCCATAGACATTGGGTCTCCACTCCTTGTGTCCTTCCAAGATCCACTCCTTCAGCCAGTCTTGGTATTGGTTCAGAGGCAGATACCAGTTCTTCGTTTCCCGAAGCACAGGCACTTCCCCTGTTTCTTTGGAGCGTGGATTGATCAGCTCTGTAGGCTCAAGGGCGCGTCCGCAGCCTTCTTCGCACTGGTTGCCGTATGCCTGCTTGTGGCAATAGGGGCATTCACCCACCACATCACGGTCGGTAAGGAATTTCTGGCTCTTCTCGTCGTAGAACTGCTGACTGGTTTTCTCAATCAACTTACCATCGTCATACAGCTTGCGGAAGAAATCGGCAGCAAACTTATGATGAATGTCGGAAGTCGTACGACTGTAGATATCAAAGGAGATGCCAAATTCCTTGAAAGAGTCTTTGATGATCTTGTGATAGCGATCCACCACATCTTGTGGCGTGATTCCTTCTTTGCGGGCACGCTGTGTCACAGGAACACCATGTTCATCAGAGCCTCCGATGAATATCACGTCTTCTTTTTTCAGTCGCAGATAACGGACGTATATGTCAGCAGGCACATAGACACCTGCCAGATGACCGATGTGTACAGGACCATTGGCATAAGGCAATGCCGAAGTCACTGTGGTACGTTTAAATTTCTTCTCCATAAAAGTGCTTTTCTTTATTTGGCTGCGAAGATAGTGATTTTTTATTCAATATCCAAAACCTGCAGGTAAGGTTCGTCTGCCGTACTTGCCTTCCAATTCTGTATGGCAGCGGCCTTGCCGTTAGGGTTGCCATATTTGGCAAAGTTGGTCCAGTAGTCCACCATCTTGTCGCTCAGAGCATAGTCGGCCTCGGTAAAGGGGCGCCATGCCCTACCCAGTGTGTGGAACATGTACCACAGTTCCGAAGAGTGGAAGGCGCCAGCGTCATCACCTGGCAGCGGACGGGCAAAGTGGTAGGCAAAAATAGGTTTTGAGGTCTGGCTGCTATGCACGGTGCAGAATCTCATCACCGATTCGTTGGCATTGCGGTCGCCTGTCACATAGCCTATCATATAAGGCACATCGGCTATCTCGTTGTCATAAACAGCCTGATTGAAGTCTTTTGGGAGCAATACTCCATCAGTAAACGGACGGAAACCGACACGCTCACGAGGGTCGGTCACCTTGGCATTGTAGTCCACGAATGCCAATTGTACTTCATCGGCACTGGCGGCACGCATCTGTGCCAAGGTGGTCCATCCTGCTGCATCCATCACCTTCTTTCCTTTGGCTTCCTCGTTCTCTTTCACTTCAGGGTTCTGAATAGGTTGTGTCAAGCCGCCACCGCTCTGAATGATGGCACGACTTATCAGGCCCTTGGAGAGTGGAGAAGTTACCAGGTTCTTGATGCTACTTGCCCCAGCACTTTGTCCTAAGATGGTGATGTTGTCGGGATCACCGCCAAACTGGGCGATGTTGTTCTTTATCCATTTCAAGGCAGCCACCTGATCATAAGTGCCATAGTTGCCTGAAACGCCGTTGGCATCCTCTGCGCTCAGCAGTGGGTGCGCCATGAAGCCGAAGATACCCACGCGATAATTGATCGTTACCAAGATGACATCGTGCTGAGCCCAAGCCTCCCCGTCCATCTCTTTCTCATAGCTCCATCCGTGGTCGTAGGCACCACCATGAATCCACATGGCTACGGGCAGCTTGGCGCTGGTATTCCCGGCTGCGTTGGCAGGTGTCCAAACATTCAGGAACAGACAGTCTTCGCTGCGTTCGGGGTCACCATCGGAATAGAATTCCTTGGTGTAGAGTGCCATGCCCTGTGCGCTGGCTTGTATGGCAGCATTGCCCCATTTGTCGGCCATTTTCACGCCTTGCCATGGGGTGACCGGCTGTGGTTTCTTCCAGCGTAGCTCGCCTACGGGAGCAGCAGCATAAGGGATTCCCTTATAAATGATGACCTGTGCTGCATCATCCATTATACCCTGCACTTGTCCGCCCTCTATCGTGAGAATGGGGTTGAAAGTTTCTTGTTTCACACTGCCGCTGCAACCCACGAAGAGTAGGGCAGCCACAGATAAAGTGGTTAGTAGTTTCATAATCTTAACATTGGTCTTGAATATGGAAACCTCGGTGGTTCAATTGTCCCACCGAGGTTCCCTTTTTAATATTTTTATCTTTACATATTTGCATCTTGCAATAAGCGTTTGCGCTTATTGCAGCAGCGCTCTTGCTTCACGATCTGGATCGTTCTTCACTTCGCACACATCGTTGAAGATCATCGTAGCTCCTTGCTCTGGCGTATAGGCTGGCCACTCTGGCAAGCTTGGGCAATTAGGATTACCCGTACGCATGAAAGCAATCAGGGCTTCAGACATCTTGTCGGAGAGGTCGCGAGGACGCTTGCCACCACCAGTGTGAGAAAGCATCAGGTCGGTATTCTTGAACCAGAAGCAGATGTCAACGCAGTGGAAGGCACGTGCGCGGCCATCGAACAATGGTGGATTCCAACCGAACCATGCCAGGTAAACTGGAGCTTTCTGGGCCGACTTGGTGTTAGCAGAATTGATCACACCTACGCGTGAAGAGCTGGCGAGTGCATAAATATCGATAGGCTTCTGATTTTCAAATACCTTTGCATAGGCATCGTAAATCTGCTCAGCCTTGCCGTTTTGATAGCGCTGTCCTAACAGTCGGATAACCTCTGCACGGTCGATGTCTTCCATCTGTGCGTTGAAGGCACTTGGTGAAGACTCGGCAGTAGTGGTGCAATAGATCATAGGAATATTGGCAGAAGGCGCATTAGGATCCTTGTAGTAACCCTCTACAGGTACATGGATGCCATCGGCTACTGGTGAGAAACCTGCGCGGACGCCAGAAGCGGCATTGTTGCGGTTGAACTCAGCAGAGCAAGCATTGGCCAGTGCCAGGTATTCTCTCCAAGGCATCTGCTGCAGCTGTGCTACAGTCTTGCCAGATTTCTTCACAATGAACTTACCCAGTTCACGGCTTGCAGCCTGTGACTGTGCGCTGGTACCATTACCACTCAGTGCCACAGCCTTATGGATGAGGCCTTGTGTCTCAGGCATAGCTACCAGTACGCTTACCTTGGCGCCACCACCACTCTGACCCATGATGGTCACATTGTCAGGATCGCCACCGAAGTTGGCAATGTTGTTGTGCACCCACTTCAGGGCAGCCACCATGTCCGTGGTACCTACGTTGCCACTTTCAAAATACTTAGGATCAACGCCAGAGAAGTCGGTAAAACCGAAGGCATTCAGACGGTGGTTAACAGATACGAATACCACATCGCCCTTCTTGGCCATGTTCTCACCGTTGTAGCCGTCTTGCTCGATACCGTTACCAGCAGCATAGCCACCACCATGGAACCATACCAGTACTGGACGCTTGGCGTTATCGGTATTTGGAGTCCATACATTCAAGAAGAGGCAGTCCTCACTAAGGTTGCCATAGTTCCAGTGATCGCGCCATACACCACGGTTGTTGGCGTAGTTAGGATCATTCTGAGGAGCACAGTTGCCATAATACACGGCATCCTTGATATCATCCCATGGTTCTGGAGCCTTAGCAGGCATAAAACGGTTTTCACCACTGGTATCAGCACCATAGCGAATGCCCAGGTAAGTGTAAACACCACGCTGGATGAAACCACGTACTTTGCCATACTGGGTCTGAGCTACGGCGATGTTGTCGCCAATGTAGATCTGCTGCTCGTCTTCTTCATTGACAGTGGCATTATTGTTCTGAGCGCCACCACAAGCAGACATCAGTAACAAGGAAACACCGATGCACAGCATGGATGCTCCTTTCACGAAGAAAGATTTCTTACTCATACGCATTAGATTAGTTAGTTAAAGATTCATTTGCTTTGCTTTGTTTCTGACAAAAATAGAGTATTCTCTATAAAATTGCAAAGAAATTAAATAAAACTTTTACGTAACGTTAGAAATTATGATTCGTATGCGTCCAAGTGCTGTCGGCGGTAATGGTGCCATTGACGCCTTTCCCGAAGAGCTTTCCTCTGTAACGGGTTATGTTATTGCGTTTCATCGGCACATTCTCAAACACTCTTGAAAAGACCTCCTCACCTTCTTCGTCGTATGCGACTATGGTGAACTTGAAGTTGCCTTCTTCTTCAAAGAGGAACGAGTAAACGCCAAAGATGCTCTCATCATTGTGGGAGAGATTCTCGAATTCTTCGTGCTGGTTTGAGTGTGTCATTCCTGCTCCTGTGCGTGCATTCAGCGAAGAACTGCCACCGTAATACTTGATTTGCAGTTGGGTAACTTCCTCGGGGATATTGTCGGTAATGTCCAATTCAAACTTTGCCACTACACGACGTAAGGAAATGTGCTGAATGGTTTCAGAGTCTTCGCTCACTTCTATGTCGGCACAATACAAGAATGTATCGGTGATGTAGCTACTTGGGAAGGTAATCTTCTCCAGATTGGTTGTCGTGGCATTCCCTTCACTGCTGTGAGCCAGACAAACTAAAGTGTAGTTTCCATAAGGCAGTCGTGCAGAAATAGTGCCGAAGTGATTGTCATCGGCATCCTGGTCGATCTTCTGCACACGGGAGTTGCCTTGATAAAGAGCCAGATTGATGTTGGTGCAAAGTTCACTGATTGGCACTTCTGCACGTGTAGCGGCATCTACAGAAATCTGCTCCAGTGCGGTAATCTGGAAAGTGATGTTCTTGCCATCATTTCCCTCAACATTTATTTCTGTTTCATCTTCCATGGAAATGGTGTTCACGCAGGCAATAATGCCTATCATAGTCATTAGGCCCATCACTAAGCCTATCATTAATTTTGCTTTCATTTTGTCGTGTTTTTAGTAGTTGTATTCGCCTTTTTCTGTATAATCATCATCTACGGTGATATTCCAAGTGCCATTGTTAGAGAAGAAATAACCTTTGTAGGTGGTACTATAGCCACGCTGCATTGGCACGTTCTGGAAAGTCTGTGAAGCGATGGTATTCCCATTGGCATCCGTTGCAGTAGCAGTGATGGTCAGTTGTTCTTCATTAGCCGAGCTCAAGATGCTATATACCTGTACATAAGGCACTTCTTTTCCAGCATAAGAAGATACGTTATAGACTTTTGTCTGACTGGCTGTGGCAACTGCTGTACCCGTCGTGGCATCCAAAGCGGTACCACCACCCTCAATGGTGAACGAAAGTTTATCGATGTTTGAGGGGAAAACATCTTGTGTTACAAGCCTGAACCTTGCCACCGCATGTTGCAATACGATGGAGAGGTTTCGCTCACTGTCCTTTGTCACCGTAATGGTCGCATAATAATAAAAGGTGTCACTAAGTTCGTTATTCGCGAAAGTGATGTTGGAAGGAGAGGTAATGGTGGCATCGGCAGAGCCTTTATGTCCCACCACCACAAGTTGGTAAGTACCAAAGGAGACGGTCATCTCCATGGTGCCGAAGCTGGTATCACTGCTTCCACCATAGGTTTGGTTCTGACTGACTACCACATTTCCTTTTTGGAAAAGAGCCAATGAAATCCTTGATACGGCATCCTTAGCTGCTACTGCACGTGTAGAAGCATCCATCGGTGTCTTTTCATACGGGGAAACATTGAAGGTAAGTGTGGCGGTACCCACTTCTTCGTTAACGACTAGTTCTTGCGAACAGGAAGTGATGGCTAATGCCATCATCAGGCATGCGAAATGCCCATTAAGATTCTTTGTTTTCATATTTTATATATAATAGTTAAGTATGTTTTTAACGGTCTGTGTTAAAAATGCGTGGCAAAGATAGATATTAGTTTTAAATATCCATACAAAAAATGAGAAAATTTTTAAAAATCTAATGTTAATTGTCCGTCGCCAAACAGATTGTATGACATGCGGTGATGGGGTGAAGGGCCGTATTTTGCTAAGGCTGCCCGATGTGCTTTCGTAGGATACCCTTTGTTTTTCTTCCATCCATAGGCAGGAAACTCTGCATCGATGGAATTCATATAGTCGTCGCGGTAAGTTTTGGCAAGGATAGAAGCTGCAGCGATGGAGAGGTATTTGCCATCTCCTTTCACGATGGTGACATGAGGAACCTCATGATAAGGTTTGAAGCGGTTGCCATCTACGATGATATGTTCTGGCCTCACTTTTAGTTGGTCTAATGCCCGATGCATGGCGAGGAACGAGGCATTCAAGATATTTATCTTGTCGATTTCTTCGGCACTCACTACCCCCACTGCCCATGCCACTGCCTCTTTCTCGATAATGGGTCGGAGTTGATAGCGCTGATGCTCAGTAAGTTGCTTTGAGTCATTCAACAACTCATTCTGAAAATCTGGAGGTAAAATAACAGCAGCTGCATACACAGGACCGGCCAGACATCCACGTCCAGCCTCGTCGCATCCTGCTTCCATCACTCCTATATTATAATAAGGTAATAACATAGACATGTTTTCTTTTTTCTACAAAGGTAGCTTTTATTTTGTAATACGCAGTCATTTCATAGATCTTCTTTGGGAGGTCAATAGGTAAAATTGTAAAATACACTTACCACAAATATATACAATTGGACAGTCTTTTGTTAAAGAATGTGAATTGTTTATTATGTCATTACATAATAGTCTTGCTTATTTCAATTTTTATGGTATATTTATGCACCATAAAACCTATGGTATAATTGTGATGTTGTTTTATTTTATTAACTTTTAATTCGTTCTTTGATATGATTAAAAAAATGAGGTTTTTCTCAATGATTGCTTCAATGGCATTGTTGGGATTTGTTTTTAACGCATGTAATAACGAGTTGGAGTTTGTTGAAGAAGGCCTTTCTAATGGGGTATCATTCTCAACGACTCGTGCTAGTGCCAATCAAGTGTTTGGCCTCTTCGAAACCGATTTTCTTGCAGGACAGAAGATTAAAGCAGGAACGATATCTATCTGGAATGACTATGACAATGTTTATGTGAAGTTTGCAACCAAAGATGGTTGGCAGATAAGAAGAACACATCTGTTTATTGGTCCTAAGGATATCCTTCTGGATCCTGCTAATGGCTATGTAAATAAGAATGGTTCTCCTAAGAATGGCCATTTCCCTTATGGCGAGTATTTCGATCCTTTCGTAACAGAATGGGTATTCTCACTTCCATTGACGGAATTGTATGCAATGTTCGGACTGGACTTTGATATGGAAGTGGATGTATGCCCTGTAATTGCTGCACATGCTGAGGTATTGAAACAAAAAGCAGATGGCACATGGCAGGAAGAGACTGCATGGGGAAATGGAAATAAGTTTGTGAAGAAGGGCAATTGGTCTATGTATGTCGAAGGATATTGCACCGAATTCCCACCAGAGGATCCTCCTACACCTCCTACTGAATATACACTCAAGACAGAAACAGGTTGGGCATTTGATAGTGATGACCATGAGTATGGTGGTAATTGGGCAAAATATATCCAGTATAATGGCGAGCCTCTTACTGTGATGATTCTGGCAGGTCAGAAAGAGACTGATATGACTGTAACATTGACTCCTGCTGGAGAAGGCAAAGTTAAGATGGTCTTTGAGAACATCTTTGAAATTGCCCCAGAGAATGATGGCAAATGGGTACTCCAAGATGTTAAGGAAGCAATCAAGGTTCAAGGCTATGCTACTGCTCCATCAGGAAATCCTGCTCCCGGCCAGTTTACATATTACAAGGGCCGCGAGTTGGAGATCGTAGTAGATGCTGCTAATTATTATGGCATCCATCTGGATGTAGCCAAACTGACTTATAAATAATTATTAAGGTTTTAAAGTCAGGTTATATGTAGGGAATATTAGTTCTATAGATTCCTAAAAAACATAAAGAGGGTGTGTCTTTAAGGCATACCCTCTTTTTTATTGTCCACTGTCCATATTTACGCTACTTGGTATCGACAAAGTTAGTCTTTACTTTCTTGATAATCGTCTCTCTTGAACAATGGAATGGTATACTTAAAGGGAGAACTCTTTAAATACCCACAAAGTGCATATTTATGCAGTCTTCGATAGAGTGTATGCATATCTATGCGATTCTTGTTTTACCTATATAATTTAACTCCCTCACTAGGAAAAAATATTTTCCTCACTAGAAAATAATTAATCTCTCGTGAGCATTATAAAAAGACTCTTCAATAAATACCATCCTAAATTGCATATTTATTCAAAAGTAGCATTGAAAAAGTGTACAGGTGTACAGTGTACAGTTAAAAAATTGAGGGATGGCCTTGCCCATCCTTCTCGGACATGATCCTACGATTAAGCGGAGAGACAGGGATTCGAACCCTGGATACGGTTACCCGTATGCCGCATTTCGAGTGCGGTCCATTCGACCACTCTGGCATCTCTCCATTTCATTTCATTTCAAGGCGCGAAGATAGTATAAATCGAACACAAAAGCAAAACATATTTTGCATTTAGAAAATTATTCCTACCTTTGTCCTGTTGAACAATAAACAATACAGCTTATGAATAAGTATTTATGTACATTGATGATTGCCATAATTGCAATGTTTATGGCGATTCCTGCCAATGCCCAGATGCTGAAGTTTGGATTGAAAGGTGGAGTAAACCTCTCAGAGTTAGATACGAATATCAAATCCATTAAAGAAAACTCTTTGGGTTATTTCATAGGTCCGATGATGGAATTTACTTTTCCTGGTGTAGGACTTGGTGCAGATGTTGCCGTTATGTACGCGCAGCGCGGAAAGGATGAATTTAAAATGGAAGGTATCGAAGTGCCCTTGAATGTAAAAGTAACCATTGGAGTAGGGAGTTCGTTGAGTATCTTCCTGGCAGCTGGTCCTGATTTCTTCTTGAACTTAAAGGATATTGACTTATTGGCGATTCGTGAAACTGTGGATGGCTATGAGGCAAAAGATAAGAAAGCGCAGGTTGGCTTGAACCTTGGAGGTGGCATTAAGATAATGCGTCATCTCCAGATTGGGTTGAATTACCAACTTCCATTAGGTGAGAGTTTTACTTTTAAGAAAATTGGAGATGCAGTGAAAGAGGATGCTAAATACAATATTTGGCAACTCTCACTGGCTTATACATTCTAACTACGGGAAAATACGTTGACGTTATATTGCCCCTGCCCTTGCCGGGCTTCTTCACTTACGCGCTTCCATCATCCATGGAAGCGCTCGTGCAAGTGGGGTGTAGGGTGATTGTGCCTTTCGGAAGGAGCAAGTATTACACCGCGATCATCAGTCGTATCCATGAGGAGAAACCAGAGGGTTACTCCGTGAAACCTGTTTCTGAATTGATAGATACCACGCCTATTCTCCTCCCTTCACAATTGGAGTTCTGGCAATGGATGGCCGATTACTACCTCTGTGCTTTGGGGGATGTCTATAAGGCAGCCCTTCCCGCAGGATTGAAACTGGAAAGCGATGGAGAAGAGATTGTCCGTGGGTTTAAGCCCAAGGAAGAGGCTCGAGTGCGTTTAGGAGAATATTTCCAGTCGGAAGAATCCCTGCATACATTGTTTGATAGCTTAAGAAAAGCTCCTAAACAACTGGATTTGCTGATGCGATTGTTGGAACTTTCCAATCATTTCGGAAAAGAGCACAAGGAAGTCAGCAAACACCAACTGATGAAAGACGAAGCCTCTTCTGCAGCGGCATTCAATGCCTTAGTCAGTAAGGGCGTTTTTCAGGTTTACATGGTGGAGATAGGGCGTTTGTCGTCCATGAATACCCAGGAAACGGTGGTGAAACATGTGCTGAACGCCCCTCAGCAAAAGGCTTTGGAGGAGATTCAGGAGTCTTTCCGTCAGAAAAATGTCTGTCTGCTGCATGGCGTGACTTCCAGTGGTAAGACCGAAATCTATATCCAACTGATAAAAAAGGCCTTGGCAGAAGGGAAACAAGTGCTCTACCTTTTACCAGAAATTGCACTTACTACGCAGATTACCCAACGTTTGCAACGGGTATTTGGCAACAAACTGGGTATCTATCATTCCAAGTTCTCAGACAATGAGCGTGTGGAAATCTGGCAAAAGCAACTTTCAGAGGAGCCTTTCGAAGTGATTCTGGGGGTTCGCTCCTCGGTTTTCCTCCCTTTCCAACGACTTGGTTTGGTGATTGTGGACGAAGAGCATGAGAATACCTATAAACAGCAAGATCCTGCTCCGCGCTATCATGCGCGTAATGCAGCCATTATGAAGGCACATAAGGCAGGCGCCAAGACCCTCTTGGGAACGGCGACGCCTTCCATAGAGTCCTGGTACAATGCTACTGAAGCGGGGAAATATGGCTTGGTGCAGCTGACGGAGCGTTATCGGGAATTGCAACTTCCAGAGGTAAAAGCGGTAGATATCCATGAATTAAGGCATAAGAAGCTGATGCATGGAGCGTTTTCACCCGACTTGCTTAATGCCATGCGCGATGCGTTGGGAAGAGGAGAGCAGGTGATCCTTTTCCAGAACCGTCGGGGTTTTGCACCTATGATGGAGTGTCATAATTGTGGGTGGATCCCTCGATGTGTGAATTGCGATGTGACCTTGACCTATCATCGTAGCAGCAATCAGTTGGTCTGCCATTATTGCGGACACAGCATCACACCGCCACAGGTGTGTCCGGCTTGCGAAGAAACAGATATCCGTAGCATTGGAGCTGGTACTGAGCGTGTGGAAGAGGAGATAAAGACCTATTTCCCAGAAGTGAAGGTGGCGCGCATGGACTTGGACACTACTCGTAGCCGCAGTTCTTATGAGCAACTGATCCATGATTTCGAGCTTGGAAAGACCCGTATTCTCATTGGCACGCAGATGATTTCAAAGGGGCTGGACTTCGGAAATGTCAGTGTGGTGGGTATCCTGAATGCCGATCTGATGTTGAGTTACCCCGATTTCCGGGCTTATGAGCGGGCTTTCCAACTGATGGCACAGGTAGCAGGACGCGCGGGGCGCAAGAACAAGCGTGGATTGGTGCTGCTCCAGACCTCGGATGTGAAGCACCCTATCATCGATCAGGTGCGACGCAACGACTATCAGGGCATGGTGGAGATGCAACTTACTGAGCGGCAGATGTTCCGCTATCCACCTTATTATCGAATGGTGTATGTCTATCTGAAGAACCGTAATGCTTCGCTACTGGACCAAATGGCGCAAACCATGGCTACCAGGCTTCGTCTGATTTTCGGAGAGAGGGTAATGGGGCCCGATCGTCCTCCTGTGGCAAGGGTGCAGAAACTCTTTATCCGCAAAATCATGTTGAAATTTGAAATGAAAGTAAATCCCTTACGCATTCGGGAACTACTTCTGAAGGTACAGCAGGATCTGCTTTCCGACGACAAGTTTAAGACTTTGACCGTGTATTATGACGTAGATCCGGCATAAAAGTGGTCCTATTGTATCGTTACACATTATTATATATTATATAAAGCAATATAAAGCAGCAGGGAATAGGTGCTGAAAACGCTTTATCTAAAGTTTTTTTTAGGGATATAGTAAAAATTTCTTGCAAAAATGTTTTATATTTCAAAAGAATGCTTAATTTTGCACCGAGAAACACATCTCTTTAGGGAGAGATTGATGAAATAACTATGCATTTTCGTAAGGATTTGCAGTACTTTTGAATACAAAAAAAATATTATAGAAGTAATAGAAAACATGAACTATCTGATGTTGACCAGGAGCCTAAACGAGGCTTTCTACCAAGGGTGTTTCTTGGTGGAAAGTATTGTTGTATATGGTGGTGAACATCGTGGTTACATGGGAAAGGAGGTACCAAAAAGACAGTGAATAATATGAAGCGAGATATGGTATTAATTAATTTGAATAATCAATTATTGTTTTTTTAATTTATAAATTAAAAGTTTTTATTATGTACAAAAAGTTTCTAAATGCGATTCTCTTCGGAGCCCTTATCTTGGGTTCTGCAGGGACAATCACGTCTTGTAAAGATTACGATGACGAGATTGATGAGATTAATCAGCGCATCTCAGGTCTTAGCGGTCTGTCTGACCAGTTGGGTACATTGACTTCACAGTTGAGTACTGCTGCTTCAGAGGCTTCTGCTGCTAAGAGTTCTGCTGCTGCGGCTTTGACAGCTGCTCAGGAAGCTGCTGCTAAGGCTGTTGAAGTAGGAGATGCTGCTGCTAAGGCTGCTGCTGAGGCTGCTGTTGCTACAGCTACTGCTGAAAGTGCTGCTGCTGAGGCTAAAGAGGCTGCAATTGCTGCTGCAAAGAAAGAGATTGAAGCTCTGGCAGCTAAGATCGATGCAGCTCCTAAGGGCTTGTCTGATGAGGACATTGCCAAGTTGAAGGCTGAGGTTGATAAGGCTACAGCTAAGGTGACCGCTATTCTTGGTCATCGTCTGCAGAGCTTGGCTGTAATCCCAACCACTCACATCAATGGTATTGCAGCTATCACCCTGACTTCTCTGAAGTATACTCCACAGACATATCTGAAGGGTACTCCTCCTCATGAGGGCTTGCAGGAAGGTCATGAGACTTATTTCTATGACTACACTCCTGTTAAAGATGCTAAGGGTAATGTTCTGCCTCCTGTTTATGTTTCTACAGAGAAGAATATGGCTTACTATCATGTTAGTCCTAACAATGGTGTTCGCACTCAGGACATCAAGATGCCTATCTTCGAGAGCACTACTTCTAACAACATTACAAGAGCTAATCCTACAATTAAGGAGAACTCTCCTATCGCTCCTACAGCTTATAGCATCGATAAGAATGTGTTGGCAGTTCAGTTCAAGAAGACTGTAAAGACTGCTATTACTACTTCTGGTTTGGCACATACTGACGCTAAGGAAGACGGTGTTCCAGGTGCTAAGGAAGTATTCACCATGGTTTCTTTGAAGGCTCCTATCGCTGATGCTAACTTGCAGGCTGATGAGACTGAGGCATTCGTAAACTCTGAGTATGTTCGCGTAGAAGAACTGTTCAAGGTTCCTAAGATTTCTCATCCAAAGCAGGATTGGACTAAGGTTCCTACTAATTACAATAATGAAGTTCAGGCTACTAAGAATCCTCAGATTGGTAAGGATGGTCTGTATGTTCACTATCATGACTCTATCTGTATCTATGATTCACAGGTTAACCAGTATGTTGACATCAAGGCTGACTATAGCAAACCTTTGGATCTGAAGCAGTGGGTAACTGTTTGTGTTACCGATGAAGATGCTGAGAATCACGTTGGTCATGAGAACCTGCCTAACTTTGCTGACTTCGGTCTCGGTTTCCGTTTCTACTTGGCTAAGGCTGCTTACATTACGCTTGGTGGTCCAGATAACAACTCTAACAAGACCGACCAGCAGAAGTTTGCTAAGGTTTCTAAGGACGGTATCGTTGAGTCTCAGGTTTACACCATCGACGGTGGTTCTGCTACTGCAGTAGGTCGTGAGCCTATCATCCGCGTTGAGTTGTGGGATGAGGTTAATGGTAACATGATTGACCTCCGCTACATCAAGATTAAGTGGGTGAAGACTGTTGGTACTACTGAATTGGGCGTTGCTTATCCTGAGGAACTGTACAAGTGCGACAACTTCGTAATGTTGCTTGGAACAGAGCAGATGAACGTTCAGATCTACGACAAGGCTAAGGAAGGTGGTATGACTAAGCGTGAGTTCCACGCAGTTTATACTGACGAAGGCTTTGACGCAACTAATGACAAGAATGACTGGGGTACTGTTGAGCTCGTTAAGAACGATGAGGGCGATGTTGAGTCTTACAACATTAGGTGGACTTTGACTCAAGCTGACATTGCTAAGAAGTATCCAGATTGGAACAAGCAGGAGAAGATGGAATTCACCAATACTATTGACTGGGTAAGCGATACAGAGAATACTCTCGTTATTACCTTCAAGAAGGTGATCTACAAGCCAGGATTCGAACTGTGGGGCTATGATGGCCGTTATTGGAGAAATACAGACCAGAAGTGGACTGTATTCAATGTGAACCCAATCGTTTACAGAACAGAAGAGCCTAACCCAGCTTGGAATATTCCTGCTGATTTGAACAACCCAACCAACAACATCTATACTGACCTGTTGAACGGTTTCTTGGATGATCAAGCTAAGAAGCCTACTACTGGTGCTGATGCTGTGATTTACTTTACCGATGCAAAGAAGGCTGGTCAGAAGTTCTACTATGCTTCTGAATACGGTATTGAGTCTCTGAAGACTTGGGTGAAGAACTTGAGCGAGGGTGTGAAGAGAACTGCTATCGACAAGCCATACGCTGGTTTCGAGAAGGAAGGTGTACGCTTCACTTATGATGAGAGCAAGCTGAACGATGCTAACCATACTTATTACTACTATGACGTTAAGTCTGGTACTTATAAGAAGGGTTATGCATATGTTGTGAACAACGATAAGAAGGAGCCAGAACTTTGGATTAGTGCTTCTAAGACTGATAAGAAGAGCTACAATGAGAAGGCTGCTACTATCGTTAACTACGAGCCTAACTTGCTGAATGCTGATGAGTTGACTTACAACATTAAGTTGGAAGAGGCTACTCCAGATCATGCTCCATGGTCAGGTGATCAGCCAACTGAAGCTGCTAAGGCACTTGTTGGTCAGTATGTACCTATCAAGTTGGTTGCTGATCTTTGCAACAACAACTATGCTAAGGTGCTGATTAAGGAGTACGATGCTTACATTATCGAACCTCTCCAGGCTCCAGATCCATCAACTGATAACTTTATCGATGCTACTATCGATGGTAGTACAATCTTCGTTGCTAACGCTAACCTGTATCGTTCTTGGAATGCTGATGCAAAGGGTATTTACTATCCAGTTATTAGCCCACAAATCTCAGATGTAGCTAAAGCTAATATTAAGAATACTTTGTTCAATCCTAAATCAAAACTCTGCATTTATCCAGCTGAGTACTATGATCTGGCTCTTGAGCTTGGTGATTTCTATGAGGCAACTGCTGGTGTTTGGGATACTGAGAACATCAAGACTAACTTGAAGAAGGATGCCGATGGTAACTTGGTTCCAACTGAGGGTGTAACTGATGGTCCTGTTCCATCTAATACAAAGGTCGTTTACGATGCTGACGCTCAGACTCTGACTTATTACAACTATTCTGGTACTCCAGTTAACAATGACTATATGATGTACATCCCTGTATCTTATGGTTACAAGTGGAAGACTTATGTAGCATACCTGGCAGTTAAGGTTGTAACCAATGCTGGTACTGATGACAATCAGGGTAGTAAATAAATGATTAAGCATTAGCTTAAACATAACTCAAAGAGAGGGTGTTCCCTTGTGGAACACTCTCTTTTTAATTCAATAGATAAGATGAAAAGATTATTCGGGATTTTATTTTTGTTCACTTTTGTTTTTTGTATTTCTTCCTGTGGTGGTGGAAAGACAGAAAACACTTTCTCTCATCCATTTGCCGGTAAGTTCAGCATTGATAATGGCATCAGTTTTGAACTGAATGATGACTCTACTGCTGTAATTCATTTTGATAATGGTACAGATTATGAGTCTTCTTGGAAAATAATGAAGGATGGCAATGGGGAATATGCAAACATCGAGTTTAATGGTGACCAATCTTATTATTATCTGAGGAATGGTAAGATCTATCGATCACACATGGAGATGGATCGTGATAGGATAGGTAGTAAGGTGACTTATCAAGATTAATTGGATGTTTCTATAAATTAAGGATGCTCTTCTTTATGAGCATCCTTTTTTATTTGCAGATGTCCTAAATTCTTTATACCTTGCAGGCGTAATTCTAAAGTGGAAGTGTTATGAAAAGATTTAATACTGTTTTGATGATGACTTTGCTGCTGGTCAGCGTGTGGACACTCTCTTCCTGCAGTAACAAGATGATGCCTGTGAATACCTTGCGCCGACTCTCTACCAATATGGAGGTAAAGGGTGATATGTACACCTTAAAGGATTGGAATAAGGCGAAGGATAAGTATGTAAAGGCTAATGAGAAGATTCTGAAGCATCGCAGTGAATATACTGCTGAGGAACTGGCTGAAATTGCAGTGCTTCAAGGGAAGTGCATCACAGGTTTTGGTAAGGGTGTGACACAGAGTACCGCCCGTAGCGTGGGTGCTGTGACTTCTGGAGTGAAATCTGTTGTGGATGAAATCAAGGAACTGATAGATGCCTTTGGTAAAAAGAAAGAGAAGGAGGAATGATTTCCTCCTTCTCTTTCTTATAGAGGGTTTCTCTTGATCTTCTGCTAATATTCATCCTCGTCAAAGAAGAAATCTTCTTTAGTTGGATAATCGGGCCAGATGTCTTCTATGCTTTCATATACGTCGCCCTCGTCTTCTATCTCTTGCAGATTCTCGATTACTTCGAGCGGTGAGCCAGAGCGTTGAGCATAGTCAATCAGTTCGTCCTTTGTTGCAGGCCATGGAGCGTCCTCCAGTTTTGAAGCTAATTCTAAAGTCCAATACATAGTTGTTATCGTATTACGATGGTGATAAAAATGTTACTCTCACTAAATTTTCCGCAAAAGTATAATAAATATTCTTATCTACAACTATTATTCCAAAATATTTCTTCTTTTTTATCTACTTGGTTAATTTTTCTTGAAAGTACAAATAAATAATCGGATAATCGGTTTATGTAGGCAATGAGTTCTGGAGACACTTCTGCCTGCTCTGAAAGGGCTAAGATCCGACGTTCTGCACGACGGCATATCGTACGGCAAACGTGACATACAGCAGCGCCTCTGCTTCCTCCAGGCAGCACAAAGGCAGTGAGTGGAGGCACGCTGGCATCTACACAGTCTATCCGATGTTCCATCTCGGCAATCATGTCTTCTGTGATGACACTGGCAGCACGTAACTTTGTGATGCTTTGGTCGGTAGCCAGGTTGGAGCCAATAACAAACAGATTGTTCTGTACGCGTTGGAGAAACGTCTGTTCTTCTTCCATATTTAGGTAAGTGATGAGCAGTCCGATAAAGGAGTTGAGCTCATCTACGGTGCCGTATGCCTCCAGGCGGGCATGGGTCTTGGGCACACGGGTACCTCCCACCAGGGAGGTGGTGCCTTTATCGCCAGTGCGTGTATATACCAAACTCTTTTTCATGTGATTAGAAATTTACTATGTAGTTTTGTTTAAAATACGTCTTGTCAAAGTGTAGGATTCCTACATCGTAGAGATCGAAAGTAAGCACTCCTTCATCTTTCATCCGTTCCCAAAGTGCTTTCGTCGCATCATCTCGGTGGATGCCCTGGACAGCTACCACGGAATGGGGAGTCAGTCTTTCCAAGCAGTATTGAAAGACTTGCTCCATAAGCGGTTCTTCCTGCCAGCGTAAATAGAGGAAATCAACCTGAAGTTCCGCTATTTCTTCCAAGTCTTCTGCCTGATAGATGTGGTGCATGTCCATTTGTTCCTTGGCCGCTTTCAAGTAAAGCGTGGCAGCGGTATCTGGTCCTGTCTCCACCAGTGTCAAAGGCTGCGCACGGTTGACCAGGCGAAACAGCAGTCGCTTGACTTTGGAAGACTCGGCTGTGCTCCAGTACTTATCCATCTTTGGCCGAAGTGATTTCTCCTCGGCTTTCAGTTCCTTATATTTATAATAAGGTGTAGTTTCATTGCAAACCCGCGTGATATAGTCGAAAGCATAAGGAGAATGCACCCCATATCCCCGCCGCTTCCTGAAACGTCGAAGCCAAACCAAAGGAGTGATTTTTACATGCCTGCGCTTCATGACTCAGCCTGCCTTATTTCTTCAGCTCCGGATAACTGATGCGGGTATGGTAGATGGTGGTCAGCTTTTCCTTGAAGGTCGATTTCACTTGAGCAATCTCCTTAAAGGTAATAGGGCAGTCCTTAAAGTATCCCTCTGCTACTTGGGAGTCGATGATTTTATCAACCAAGTTGCCAATGCTCTCCTCCGTATATTCTGGCAAACTGCGTGAAGCAGCCTCCACAGCATCCGCCATCATCAGGATGGCTTGTTCTTTAGTGAAGGGGTTTGGACCAGGATAGGTAAACATCTCCTCGTCAGGTTCCTCACTCGGATGCTCGTTCTTCCACGAAATATAGAAATACTTGGTTTTCCCCTTGCCATGATGCGTGGAGATGAAGTCCTTGACAATCGTTGGTAGATTGTTCTTCTCTGCCAGTTTCAACCCATCTGTAACATGATTGATCACCACTTTAGCGCTCTGCTCATAGCTTAAGTTCTCATGAGGGTTCACGCCGCCGAGTTGGTTCTCCGTGAAGAATGCAGGATTCTCCGTCTTACCGATATCGTGGTACAAGGCACCTGTACGAACCAACTGCGCATTGGCTCCCAAGAAATTGGCTGCCTCTGTGGCAAGGTTGGCCACTTGCATGGAATGCTGGAAGGTGCCAGGAGCCGTTTCTGAAAGGTGACGCAGCAGGTTGTTGTTCACATCAGACAGTTCCACCAAGGTCACATTCGACGTATATCCGAAGGTCTTCTCGATAATGAAGAAAAGCGGATAGGTAAACAACAACAGGATGCCGTTGAGAATGATATAGACAGGAATGCTGAAGTCTATCTTGCTGATGTCTTCTTCGGTAAAGAATTCGTAGGCGAAGAAGATGAGGATGGAAATCAACACCACCAGGAAGGCCGACAGGAACAACTGTGAGCGACGGGATAGTTCGCGCATATTGAAAATGGCAATGATGCCCGCTGCCACCTGGATAAGAATGAACTCATGCGGATAGCGCAGCGTGATGGAACAGATCAGAATGGTGACGATGTGTGCCAACAATGCCGTGCGTGAATCCAGGAAAGTGCGTAGCACCATAGGAAGTATGGCGTATGGGATGATATAGACGCTGAACATGTTGCGCGACATAAGCAAAGATGTAAACAGGCAGAAGAATACGATGAAGCTGAAAATCAACAGCAGGTCGCGCCACCCGTCGAAATAATCCTTTCGATAGATACCCAGATACAGCATCAGCAGGAAAATGTAGAGGGTCACAAACAGCACTTGGCCACCCAGCATCATGCGCCGTTGGGTGAGGGAGACATCACTGCGTGTCTGCATCTCCTTCTCCAGGCTCTTCAATATATCATAGGTGTTCTCACTGATAATCTCACCACGGTCCACAATCTTCTGTCCGCTCTGCACCATACCCATGGCCCAAGGGAAATTGTCTATCGCTTCCTGCCTGGCTGTTTCCGTAAGTTCCTTTTCATAGATAAGGTTGGGTGCAAGATAAGTGTTCAAGGCACATTTTTGCAGGATTTCAGGCTTGTAATGCACCGAATCTGCATTCAGCAAATAAGTATAGGCATCCTTGATGGTAAAGGTCTCTGTGACGCTCTGTTGCTCTGCAAGCATGCCATTGATGATGCGGATGTTGGTGGTACTGTCACGCTGCAAGCGGTCGGAACTCCCTACATCCAAGATGCCTTGGCGGTAAATGACACCAAGCGTATTGATGATGTACCGAAGGTAGTCGGAAGAAGGCAGCACTCCTTTCAAGTCCGACTGGTAATCGGCCCTCAACTGGTTGATGGCATCGGTACCCACTGTGACATCCATACTGAAATAAGGTTGGAAGTGACGGATGATGCTGTCTTGTTCCCGCTGAATCACCTGATCAGGCTTGTAGATGGGGAAGTCGAACGTGGCCATCAGCTGACCGTAACGCCAAGGCTTGTTCAAGTCGAATTGGTAGATGAACCTCACATCTCTTGGAAGGAAATAGACGATCAGTACGACGGCTGCCAGATAGATGAGGGCACGGCGTGCGATGGACTTAAAGGACATCCTATTTGGGGTATTTATACTGCTCATAGCGACTTTTTTATGTTCTAAGGTCTATATTTTTGCGAAAAGTACAAAAAAAATCAATAGAATGGGGATTTTTGCTTAATTTTGCGCTGAAAAATAGGAAAGTTGTGCGATTAAGAATGACAAAAAGCTATTTTTGCACCCTATTTTCGACTATAATCTGCTAAAACATACTATTATGACAGAAAGAAAAGTGAGAGTTCGTTTTGCTCCGAGTCCTACGGGTCCTTTACATATCGGCGGTGTGCGCACAGCCTTGTACAACTACCTCTTTGCCCGCCAGCATGGAGGAGATATGATTTTCCGTATCGAGGATACAGACAGTAACCGTTTCGTACCAGGAGCTGAAGAGTATATCTTGGAGTCGTTCCGTTGGCTCGGCATCAACTTTGACGAAGGGGTAAGCTTTGGCGGAGATTATGGCCCTTATCGCCAGTCGGAGCGTCGGGACATCTATAAGAAATATGTGCAGGTGCTGCTCGATGCTGGACATGCTTACATCGCCTTCGACACACCTGAAGAACTGGCCAAGAAGCGTGAGGAAATCCCCAACTTCCAATACGATGCCTCTACCCGCATGCAGATGCGCAACTCGCTGACAATGCCGAACGAAGAGGTGGAGCGCCTGATTGCTGAAGGTACCCAATACGTGGTTCGCTTCAAGATAGAAGCTGGCGAGGACGTACATGTGGACGACCTTATTCGCGGTCATGTGGTGGTGAACTCTTCCATTCTGGATGATAAAGTGCTTTATAAATCGGCAGATGAACTGCCTACCTATCACCTTGCCAACATTGTGGACGACCATCTGATGGAGGTCAGCCATGTGATTCGTGGTGAGGAATGGCTTCCTTCTGCCCCCTTGCATGTTCTGTTGTATAGGGCATTTGGTTGGGAAGATACCATGCCTCAATTCGCACATCTGCCTTTGCTACTGAAGCCAGAGGGAAACGGTAAACTGAGCAAACGCGATGGCGACCGCTTGGGCTTCCCTGTATTCCCTTTGGAATGGCATGACCCTAAGAGTGGTGAAATATCCAGCGGTTATCGTGAGAAGGGCTATCTGCCAGAGGCTGTCATCAATTTCCTCGCTTTGTTGGGTTGGAATCCTGGCAACGACCAAGAAATGATGTCGATGGACGAACTGATTAAGCTCTTCGACCTCTCTCGTTGCAGCAAGGCTGGTGCTAAATTCGACTATAAGAAAGGCATCTGGTTCAATCATGAGTATATCCTCCAAAAGAGCGACGAGGAAGTCGCTCATCTCTTCGTACCTGTACTAAAAGAGCATGGCATTGAGGCTCCGTTCGATAAGGTACAGACCATCGTGGGTATGATGAAAAACCGTGTGAACTTTGTCAGCGAACTTTGGGATGTGGCCAGCTTCTTCTTCGTGGCCCCAGAGACTTACGACGAGAAGACCGTGCGCAAGCGTTGGAAAGATTATTCTGCACAGCAGATGACAGAACTGATGGAAGTGCTGCGTGGCATTGAGGATTTCAGTATCGAAGGGCAGGAACCTGTTGTGATGAACTGGATTACTGAGAAAGGCTATAATACGGGTGATGTGATGAACGCATTCCGTCTGGCTTTGGTAGGCGAGGGGAAGGGTCCGCACATGTTCGACATTACTTCTGTGTTGGGTAAGGAAGAAACCCTGCGTCGCATGCAGCGCGCTATTGACGTGTTGAAATAAGATCCGCGCATGGTTTATCATTTGTTCATAGCGATATATGCTTTCTTGGCACGTATCTATGCGTTGTTCAACAAGAAGGCGAGCCTGTTGGTAAAGGGACAGGCTGAAGCCTATGGGTTGTTGCGTAGTAAGGTAGTTCCAGGAAAGCAGTACATCTGGTTTCATGCCGCTTCCTTGGGAGAGTTTGAACAGGGCAGACCCTTGATGGAAAGGATCAGGGCTGCATATCCCAATTATGGCATCTTGCTGACGTTCTTCTCTCCTTCAGGTTATGAAGTCAGAAAGAACTATGAAGGTGCTGATATCGTGTGCTATTTACCATTCGATAGACTGAAGAATGTACGCAAGTTCCTCGACTTGACACATCCTTGCATGGCTTTCTTCATCAAGTATGAGTTCTGGAAGAACTATCTGGATGAACTTCACCGCCGCCAGGTTCCTGTTTACAGCGTTTCCTCTATCTTCCGTGCCAACCAAGTCTTTTTTAAGAGCTATGCGAAGAATTATGCCAAGGTATTGGATAACTTCACGCACCTGTTCGTGCAGAATGAGGAGTCGAAAAGACTGCTTTCCTCCATTGGCATTGAGAAGGTGACCGTGGTAGGAGATACCCGTTTCGACCGTGTCTTGCAGATTCGGGAGGCTGCCAAGGAGTTGCCATTGGTGGAAGTTTTCAAGGCAGGGCAGCTTACGTTTGTGGCAGGCAGTTCCTGGCAACCAGATGAGGACCTGTTCATAGAATACTTCAATGCCCATCCAGAGGTGAAACTGATTATAGCACCGCATGTCATAGCAGAAGAACACCTAACGGAAATCATCGGCAAGTTGAAACGCCCCTATGTACGCTATACGCAGGCTTCGATGGAGAATGTACGTGAAGCAAATTGTCTGATTATCGACTGTTTCGGTCTGCTTTCTTCCATCTATCGTTATGGGGAAATCGCTTACATTGGCGGTGGCTTTGGTGTAGGTATCCATAACACCGTAGAAGCAGCCGTTTATGGCATCCCCGTCATCTTCGGTCCTAAGTACCAGAAGTTCATGGAGGCTATCCAACTGCTAAAGAGCCAGGGTGCCTTCTCCATTCAAAACTATGAGGAACTGAAGACATTGCTCGACCACCTGCTTTCTGATAAGGATTTCTTGGCTCAAAGTGGACAGAAGGCAGGGGAGTATGTACTCAGTCGTTCAGGGGCCACCAAGCAAATCTTTGAATGCATATTTTCTGCATAAATATTTTGCTGTTTCCATATTAATGAGTAAGTTTGTCATAGATTAGAACTTTAAACTATACTATGATGGCTGAACAAACGAATGTCAAAGGGCAGCAATTGCCCTCTGTCGAGGAAGTCTTTTCCTGGATGCGTAAACTGTATGACGAAAGTTATGCTGGACTGACCAAGACAGAAAAGAATGAGCAGCACATGTACGGAACGATGGTGACGACACCAAACGACAAGAAGTTCATGGTACGTATGCTGGATGAGACAAGTCAGGTGCGTGATACCCAAAAACTCGCACTTCGCGTAAAAGAACTGATAGACCAGTATGGAATCCCCAAGTTCCTCAGTGCTGGTGACCACTTCCTCTTCTGGATGTATCAGAAATTTGCCTATCTGCCGTTGTTCAACTGGTTGGCGGTGCCCATCATCAAGTGGCGCCTGCGTCGTGATACCAGTCGTGTCATCATCGATGCTGCCCGTCCACACCTGACGAAACATTTGGCTACCCGTTTCGACCAAAATATCGGACAGAACGTGAATCTGCTGGGTGAGGTGGTACTTGGAGATGGTGAGGCGGACAAGCGCTATCATTCCTACCTTGAAGCCTTGAAGGAGCCAGACATTAACTATATCTCCGTTAAAATTTCTGGTATCTATGCCCAGACACATGCCTTGAACTATAAGGAGTGCTTCCCAGAACTGATACGTCGTATGTCGGAACTTTACCAGACAGCCATCGACTATCCTTATACCGATCCAGAGGGTGTGACACGTCCGAAATTCATTAATCTGGACATGGAGGAATATAAGGATGCCCATCTCACCATGAAGCTCTTCAAGGATGTGCTCTCCCTGCCACAGTTCAAGAACTATGAAGCTGGCATCGTGGTGCAGGCTTACCTGCCCGATGCCTGGGACTTCCAGACAGAACTGCTGGAATTTGCCAAAGCACGTGTGGCTGCAGGTGGCGCTCCTATCAAGATGCGTATCGTAAAGGGCTGCAACCTTGATATGGAGAACATTGTGAGCGACCTGCGTGGATGGCCTAATCCTGTGAGACCCAACAAGACAGAGGTGGATGCCAACTACCTGCACATTATCGAGCGTGGCTTGAAGCCTGAGAATGCCAAGGTACTGCACATCGGTATGGCTTCACACAACCTCTTCACCATCTCTTATGCTTACTTGCTTACGGAGCAGTACCATACTCCGAAGGATTGCTTCTGCTTCGAGATGCTGGAAGGTATGGCCAATCATGTATGGAGGGCACAGAAGAAACTTGGCAACCACGTGATTCTCTATACGCCTGTTGTAAAGAAGGAGCACTTCCTCAATGCCATTTCCTACTTAGTGCGCAGAATGGACGAGAATACGGCACCCGACAACTTCCTGACACACTCTTTCTCACTGAAACCAGACACCAAAGAGTGGAAGGAGTTGGAACAGCAGTTCATCGATGCCTATAACATGAAGGATACCATCACACATATTCCTACCCGCACACAGGATCGCAACAAGCCTTATGTGGGCCAGGAACCTCAGGATGAGATGATCAACGAACCAGATACGGACTTCGACCGCTTCTGCAACCAAGAATGGGTGGAGAAGATCTTCGCTAAGTGGAAGTCAACAGGCAAGATGTCGTATGAAAAGGCTGCTTGGGGCGACTGGAAACCTGGCGATTTACTGCCTACGCAGATAGGTACTGAGTTGGTGTATAACGATGATCATGTGAAGTATTTCGACCGCAGTCAGGAGGGGGATGTGTTGGTCTGTGAGATGTCGCGAGCCGATAAGGTACAAACGGAGAAGATCCTGGAGATCGCCGATAAAGATCCTGCTGGATGGCGGAATACCACGATAGAGGAGCGGCATCGTATCATGTACAAGGCTGCCAACATCCTTGGTCAGATGCGTGGCGACTTGAATGGCTCGATGTGTGCCATCACAGGTAAGACGATAGAGGAGGCGGATGTGGAGGTGTCTGAAGGCATCGATTACTGTCGCTTCTATACCACGACCATGAAAAAGTATGCTGCCCTCGATGACATCGAGATGAAGGCGAAGGGTACAGTACTGGTGCTCTCACCTTGGAATTTCCCTTGTGCCATTCCTTGTGGTGGTGTGGTAGCAGCGCTAGCATCTGGCAATACTTGTATCTTGAAACCTGCCACCGTGGCTGCTCCAGTGGCTTGGCTCTTCGCCAAGGCATTCTGGGTGGCTGGCGTGCCTAAGGAGGCGTTGCAGGTGGTAATTACGAATAAGGAAGCCACGCCATTACTGATAGAATCGCCTGTAGTGAAACATATTATCTTGACAGGTGGTACAGAAACGGCACAGGCCATCGCACATGCTAATCCTCGCAAACCGTTGTCTGCTGAAACAGGTGGAAAGAATGTGATGATTCTCTCTGCCAAGGGTGATCGCGACCATGCCATCATGAATGCTTGTCGCTCCGCCTTTGGAAATGCAGGTCAGAAATGCTCTGCTTGCTCCATCTTGCTGGTAGAGCGTTCTGTGTATAATGATCCGGAATTCTTCGAGAAACTGAAGGACTGCGCTTCTTCACTGAAAGTGGGAGGTGTCTGGAATGCAGGCAACATCGTAGGCCCGATGATTACCAATCAGAATGAGAAGTTGGCAAAGGCCTGTGAGTTGGAACCAGGTGAGAAGTGGCTTATCGCCCCAGAATACGTGGATGATAAGAAGTATATCCTTAAGCCAACGGTAAAGGTGAATGTGAAGCCAGATTCCTTTACCTTCCGTACCGAGTTGTTCGCTCCATTGTTGGCTGTAACCCCATACGACACACTGGAAGAAGCCGTTGACTTGGTGAACAGCTTGGACTATGGATTGACTTCTGGCTTGCAGTCGCTCGATGAGCAGGGGCAGAAGTATTGGAAGAACCATGTATTGGCAGGCAACCTCTACATCAACCGAGGCATCACGGGAGCTGTAGTCAATCGTCAGCCATTTGGTGGCATGAAACTCTCTGCTTTCGGTCCTGGATTGAAGGCAGGCGGTCCTAATTACTGCTTGCAGTTCATGCATATTACAGATAAACCAGGAACTGATACAGATTATCGCCAGTCGTATGTCACTTGGTATGAGAAGGAATTCAAGCATGCCCGCAACATCCAGCCTAAGATTCGTGGAGAGCAGAATGTGTTCCGTTACCTGCCAGTGAAGGATGGCATGGTGCTCCGTCTCTTTGGTGACGAAACCTTGGAGCAGGTACAAATGGTACAATTGGCTGCCCAAACCATAGGTACATCACTTGTCATTTCCATAGATAGCAAGCATCCGTTGGCTGGTAAGCTATCTGGTACAGTGAAGCAGGAGAACTTGGCTGCATTTTGTGAGCGCATGAAGCAGTTTGGTCGTGTACGTACGATTTCTGCCAATGTGCCTGAGGTAGTGTTTGAGGCTGCAGCTAATTGTGATAAGTATATTGCCCAATCAGCCCCAGTACGAGATGGTCGCATAGAATTGGCGCTCTACATTCAGGAGCAATCCATTTCTAACGAATATCATCGTTATGGCTCTCAGATAGAAGTGCCTACGGTAGAGTAAATAAAAAATAAGCGGTGCAACTTGCACCGCTTATTTTTTACAGCAACCCATCCTCTTTCAAATACCACTTGGAATATTCCACATAGTGGCGGGCATAGCTCTCAGCTTGGTCAGGATTGGTCTTTTTAATGAACTTGGCAGGCACACCACCCCAGATCTCATGAGGACCGATGATGGTCTTGCCCAGTACCAAAGCCCCTGCAGCCACTACGGCCCCTTCGCCCACCACGGCATCATCCAGCACGGTAGATCCCATGCCGATGAGGCAGCCTTTCTTCAGAGTGCAGGCATGTACGGTGGCATTGTGCCCAATGGTCACATCATCTTCAATGAAGGTTGGACCAATTTTATTGGTTACATGCACCACAGCCCCGTCTTGCACATTCACACGGTCGCCCATCGTCACGGGAGCCACATCACCGCGCACCACGGCATTGAACCACACACTGCACTCGTCGCCCATGGTCACTTCGCCCACGATGGCGGCATTCTCACTGAAATAACACTCCTTGCCCCATTTAGGGGTCAGTCCGTTTACTGATTTGATGATAGCCATAGTCAATGTTGTTTATTGGGTGCGAAGATACAACTTTTTCCGAAAAATATACGTACATTTGTGAAGTAAACTTCACGAAGCTACTATGGATAAGAAAATCTATTTTGCAGGTTCTATCAGGGGAGGACGGGTGGATGCCGACCTCTATCAGCGACTGATTGCTTATTTACAACGCACAGATACCGTGCTCACGGAACACGTGGGAAGCAAAGAACTGAATCTGATGGAACAAGGTCGCGAACGTGATGCCTGGATATATGATCGCGACATGGCTTGGCTTCGTCAGAGCGATTTGGTGGTCGCAGAATGTACCTGTCCGTCGTTAGGGGTAGGGTATGAGTTGGCTTCTGCCGAACGCCTCGGCATCCCAGTTCATATTTTCTACGACCACACTAAGACCCAACTCTCAGCCATGCTCACAGGCAATCCTTATTTTCATATCCATCCTTATGAAAAGGAAGAAGAGATATATAAGGTGTTAGAGGAGTTGCTTTAAAGTAATCAATAGGCTTGTTCATGCACATCCTTTACAGCGCGACCTGAAGGTTCGTTCATTCCTTTGAAAGATTTATCCCATTCCAAGGCGATAGCTGTACTACAGGCTACGCTGGCCTCACTTGGAACACTGCATGCAGCAGAATCACTAGGGAAATGTTCTGCAAAGATGCACCGATAATAGTATTCTTCTTTGTTCTTTGGAGGATTAATAGGAAATCGTTCTGCAGCATGGACCATCTCTTCATCGCTGACCACTTCAGAGGTCATCTTTTTCAGAGTGTCAATCCATGAGTAACCGACTCCATCGCTGAACTGCTCTTTCTGCCGCCAAGCCACTACTTCAGGCAATAAATCAGCAAAAGCCTCACGGACAATCTTCTTTTCAATGGTGTTACCTGGACACATTTTGCTTGCAGGGTTGGTACGCATAGCTATATCCAGAAACTCTCTATCAAGGAATGGCACACGTCCTTCTACACCCCAGGCAGATAGACTCTTGTTGGCACGTAAACAGTCGTATAAATGAAGCTTCCCCAGTTTTCGTACTGTCTCTTCGTGGAAGGCTTTGGCATCAGGAGCTTTGTGGAAATAGAGATAACCACCAAATATCTCATCAGCACCCTCACCAGAAAGAACCATTTTGATACCCATTGACTTGATTACACGAGCCAGTAAGTACATGGGTGTAGAGGCGCGTACTGTGGTCACATCGTAAGTCTCTATGAAATAAATGACATCACGGATGGCATCGAGTCCTTCTTGGATGGTATAGTTGATTTCATGGTGAACGGTACCGATATGGTCTGCTACAAGCTTTGCTTTTGCTAAATCAGGTGCACCTTTCAGACCAACGGCAAAGGAATGCAGGCGAGGCCAGTAAGCTTTTGTCCTGCTATCATCCTCTATGCGCATTTCACTATATTTTTCAGCAATAGCTGATATCACGGAAGAGTCAAGACCGCCTGAGAGCAGCACACCATAAGGTACGTCAGACATTAGCTGCCGCTTTACGGCATCTTCAAGGGCATCGTGGATGGCTGTAATAGAGGTCTGGTTGTCCTTTACAGCATCGTAGTTCATCCAGTCACGCCTATAATAACGCTTCATGCCAGGCTCTCTGCTCCAATAGAAGTGACCGGGTAAGAAGGGTTCATATCTTTCACATTGACCTTCGAGCGCTTTCAGTTCAGAAGCCACATAAATGGTATCATCGCAGTCGTAACCTATATAAAGTGGAATGACACCAATGGGATCACGAGCTATGAGAAACTCATCAAGGGTCTCATCGTAGAGTACGAAGGCAAAGATACCGCTGAGGTCTTCTAAGAAATCAATGCCCTTCTCGCGATACAGTGCCAGAATGACCTCACAGTCACTTCCTGTCTGAAACATATACTGTCCAGCAAAGCGACGACGGATTTCTTGATGGTTATAGATTTCCCCATTCACAGCCAATATTTGTTTGCGGTCAGGTGTAAACAATGGTTGTCCACCTGATTCTGGGTCTACTATGCTTAATCGCTCATGAGCCAAGATGGCTGAACCACCGCAATAGATACCACTCCAGTCGGGTCCACGATGGCGAATCTTCTGACTCATCTTCAATGCTTTATCACGTAGCATCTGACTCTGTTCCTTGACATTTAAAATTGCTGTTATTCCACACATAATCTCATTGATTTTATTCTACGGTTACACTTTTTGCAAGATTTCTTGGGCGATCCACATCTTTTCCTTTACATACAGCGATATGATAAGCCAGAAGTTGAAGTGGAATGGAGGCCAGAAGAGGCTGAAAACAATCGAGTGTATCAGGTAACTCGATGACATGATTGGCAAATTGCTTTATTCGCTCGTCACCCTCAGTTACCAAAGCTGTTACCCTGCCGCCTCTTGCCCTGACCTCCTGGATATTGCTGATAACTTTCTCATAGAGACTGTCGTGAGTAGCAATAACGAAAACGGGCATCTCTGAATCTATTAGTGCTATCGGACCATGTTTCATTTCAGCCGCAGGATATCCTTCTGCATGTATGTAACTGATTTCCTTTAACTTCAATGCGCCTTCAAGTGCCACAGGATAATTGTATCCTCGTCCGAGATACAAACAGTTTTTGGCATATGTAAAAATCGGTGCCAGATGTTCAATCTGTTCGTTAGTTTCCAGTGCTTGTTCCATTTTCTCAGGAATTCTCATCAACTCGTTCAATATTTTCTGATATTTATTAGCAGAAATGGTATGACGTTCTTTTGCCAGGCAAAGCGCAAGCATTGAAAGAACAGTTACCTGACCCGTAAATGCTTTTGTAGAGGCTACGCCAATCTCTGGTCCTACATGAATATAGATACCTGTCTGAGTTCGTCTTGGAATGGATGCTCCGATGACATTACAGATGCCGAATACAAAGGCACCAGAATTGCGGGCTAATTCAATGGCTGCCAATGTATCAGCAGTCTCTCCACTCTGTGAGATAGCAATCACTATGTCATTTGGATAAATAATAGGATTCCGATAACGGAATTCAGAAGCATATTCCACTTCTACAGGGACACGACAAAGATCTTCAATGATTTGCTTCCCTATAAGACCTGCATGCCAACTTGTACCACAGGCTACAATGATGATACGACTGGCATTCACTAACTTTTCTCGATAATCAATCACTGCTGAAAGCGTGATACTGTTTTCTTCTGTGTGAATACGTCCTCGCATACAATCGCGAATGCAGTTGGGCTGCTCAAAGATTTCCTTCAACATAAAGTAAGGGAAACCACCTTTTTCTAACTGTCCCAAGGTAACATCAATCTGTCTCACTTTAGGATGCTGTGTTTCGTTCTCCATATTCACTACATTCAGCTCTTTTCCTAATTGGAGAACAGCAATATCACCATCGTTCAGATAGACTACCTTATCTGTGTATTCAGCAATAGGACTGGCATCTGAAGCCAAGTAGAATGCATCGTCATCACCCAAACCTATGACAAGCGGTGAACTTTGACGGGCACAGATGATAGTTTGCGGATGCTCGCGGTCTAGAATGGCAATGGCATACGCACCTATGACCTGATGCAATGCCACTTGGACAGCTTCAAGCAGTTCCAGCTTATTATTGAGCATGATGTATTCAATGAGTTGTACCAGTACCTCAGAGTCGGTTACACTTTTGAACTGGATGCCTCTGGCTACGAGTTTTTCTTTGATGGTAATGAAATTCTCAATAATGCCATTATGTATCAAAGCCAAACGCCCCGATGAGGAATAATGAGGATGTGCATTGATGCTGCTGGGTTCTCCATGAGTTGCCCAACGCGTATGAGCTATACCAACATGGCCTGTGGTATCTTTTTCTGCACAGAATGATTCCAAGTCAGCAACTTTACCTTTGGTTTTATAAATATTGAGCTTGCCCTGTTCGTCTATCATGGCAATTCCTGCACTGTCGTATCCTCGATACTCCAGCCTTTTTAAGCCTTCCATCAAAATAGGATAAGCATTCTTTGTTCCGATATATCCAACTATTCCACACATATATTAATAATATTATAGGTAAGACAAATATTGATAATTAGTTTGGGCAGGGTACTCCGCAGCTAAAGTGTCAATCAGGTTTACCACAGGCAGGATACCAAGCTGCTTGCGCCATTTGCGAACTTTTAATATGGCTTCTTCCATCGTCATGTGGTTTTCTAAACCTAATGCACGACCTATTTGGAAATCGGAGAAACCATACATCTTAGCTTTGTAAAACAGTTCTAAGAACGCCGGCTCTTCAAGAGATTCCATCAGTTCCGAAGGCTCCATGAATGTCATCATCTCTGAAATATATGAATACTTGTGTAGTTGTTTGTCAATATCTATGATATGCTTCAACTTCTGCAGGAACCAGCAGTCTATCTTTGTCAGCTCATGTATTTGCTTAATAGTGTAACCTATCTGCATGGCTTTCGAGATAACAAAAATGCGATTGTCAGTAGCATGTAGCATTTCATCCTTGATATCATCTACGTGAAACTCTTTGTTCTCAACAAAACCATGCATGCCTTGTCCGATCATACGCAGCCCCTTCTGCAATGATTCTTCAAAAGTGCGCCCGATGGCCATCACTTCGCCCACGCTTTTCATGGATGAACCAAGTTGGTGGCTCACTCCGTGGAATTTTGTGAGATCCCAATGAGGGATCTTGCACACCACATAGTCTAGGGCTGGTTCAAAGAAAGCACTGGTAGTTTTTGTCACGGAGTTCTTTAATTCAAAGAGTCCATACCCTAATCCGAGTTTGGCTGCCACGAATGCAAGAGGATAACCTGTGGCTTTAGATGCTAAAGCCGAAGAACGACTAAGTCGGGCATTGACCTCAATAACACGATAGTCCTCACTCTGAGGATCGAGGGCATATTGTACATTACATTCCCCCACAATGCCGATATGACGGATGATCTGAATAGAAAGTGCTCGCAGCTTGTGGTATTCGGCATTGCTCAGTGTCTGACTGGGAGCCACTACGATTGATTCGCCCGTATGGATACCCAACGGATCAAGGTTCTCCATGTTGCACACAGTAATACAGTTGTCGTAACGGTCGCGCACCACCTCGTATTCGATTTCCTTCCAACCTCTTAACGACTTCTCTACCAACACCTGTGGAGAAAACGAGAAAGCTTCTTCTGCTTGTATCTGTAGTTCTTCTTCATTGTCACAAAAACCTGAGCCCAAACCACCTAAGGCGTATGCTGCCCGAAGAATGACGGGAAATCCTAACTCAAGGGCTGCCTCTCGTACTTCATCCACTGTGCAGCATGCATGACTCTTAATAGTTTTTACGCCAATCTCATTAAGACGACGCACAAATAAGTCACGGTCTTCCGTATCCATAATGGCTTGTACGGAAGTTCCTAAAACACGGACTCCATATTTATCGAGTACCCCCTTCTGATATAACTCCACCCCACAATTCAAAGCTGTTTGTCCACCGAATGACAAAAGAATGCCATCAGGGTGCTCCTTTTCAATGATACGCTCTACGAAGTTGGTCTTTACAGGTAGGAAATACACAGTATCTGCCACTCCTTGGGATGTTTGTACCGTTGCGATGTTAGGATTGATCAGTACCGTCTTGATGTTCTCCTCCTTCAAGGCTTTTAATGCCTGCGACCCGCTGTAGTCAAACTCACCTGCTTGTCCTATCTTTAAGGCTCCACTACCCAACAATAATACCTTATTTATCTTCTCCATCATTTAAGCATGTTTACAAATTCATCAAATAAGAACTCTGTATCCACAGGACCACTGCAAGCTTCTGGATGAAATTGCGCAGACATCCATGGCTTTGTTTGGTGACGAATACCTTCATTAGAACCATCATTCATATTGACAAACAGTGGTTCCCAGTCCATCGGCAACGTGTCTGCATCCACTGCATATCCATGATTCTGCGAAGTGATGAAGCATTGTGTGGTACCTACTCGTCGTACGGGTTGGTTGTGTGAGCGATGACCATATTTCAACTTATAAGTCTTCGCTCCAGCTGCTTGAGCCAGCAACTGATTGCCAAGACAAATCCCCATACATGGTCTTATAGGCTCACTATTTAAGAATGTCCTGACATGATTGACTGTTATTTGGCAAAGCTCCGGATCTCCTGGACCATTAGCTAAAAAAAGACCATCAAAGTCGAGCGTGTTGAAATCATAATCCCAAGGTACGCGTATCACCTCAATCCCACGACGCAACAGGCTGCGAATAATATTTGCCTTTACTCCACAATCCACTAAAACCACACGTTTCGTAGAATGATGAGTGTTGGTAAGTAAAAATTGATCATTGAACTCAGGAGTATTAGGTGAATATGAGATAATCTCTTTACAACTTACACGCTCCACCCAGTTCACGCTACCATAGTCTTCAGAGATAGCGGTATCATTTGTGCCTTCCTGCACAATCTTGCCCATCATTACTCCATACTTCCTGAGTAATATGGTAAGCCTACGGGTATCAATACCTGTCAGCGCAGGCACATTCTCACGCTTCAGCCAAGCATCAAGCGACTCTTTGGCATTCCAGTGTGAATATGATTCACTATAATCTGCTACAATAAGTGCCTTGACATGGATGCGCTCACTCTCCATCAACTTTGGCAACCCATTGGAGGTCATTCCTACTGATGGCACACCGTAATTGCCTATAAGCGGGTAGGTCATCGCCAATATCTGGCCTGCATAACTTGGATCCGTCAGACTTTCGGGATAGCCTGTCATGGCGGTGTTGAACACCACCTCACCTGACACATTTTTCAGGGCGCCAAATGCCCATCCACAGAATTCCGTGCCATCATCGAGGATTAGTTTTGCTTGTTTCTTCATTTTATAGTTGTAACTTTAATACTTTTTCCACATAATTCACGAAGGCTTGGTTCACCATACGGATACCACCTGCTGTTGGATAATGCCCTGTAAAATACCAATCACCTGGATGATTCGGGCAGGCCTTATGTAGACCATTGATACTCTGATACACCAGTTCAATAGGAGTCTGCATATCTTTTGGACAAAGCATCTCAACAATCTTCCGATTTATCTCATCGACAGTAAAGGGTGCATAGATAGCCCGAACGTGATTTTTCGTCATGGGTTCGGTTTTGCATGCCTGATAGGTTTGGGCAATGAGTCGCTGTATGTTCCTTTCTTTAATGAGAGATATAGCTGCTCGGAAGGCGCATAGTTCTTCCAGTCTTGACATATCGATACCATAGTAATCAGGGTAACGAATTTGTGGTGAACTACTGACCATTACTATCTTTTTGGGGTGCAGACGGTCGAGTATCTTAAATATACTTTCTTTGAGTGTAGTACCACGCACGATAGAGTCATCGATAATGACGAGATTATCCTCATAGGGTAAGACTGAACCATAGGTAATATCATAAACATGGGCAGCCAGGTCATTGCGTTCTGTTCCCTCAGTGATAAAGGTGCGCAATTTAATATCTTTCCACACCACTTTTTCTATCCTTACCTCATGGTTAAGTCTTCGAAGGCCGTCAGTCATCCCATAGAATGCTACTTCAGCTGTATTTGGGATATAAGAAAATACAGTGTGCGCTATATCTCCCTCGATGGCTTGCATAATGGCAGGTGTAAGTTGTTCGCCCAATCGCTTTCGCTCCTGGTAAATATCATAGTCAGAACCACGACTGAAATAGATGCGCTCAAACGAGCAAGAAGAAAGCTTCTGAGCTGTTAGGATCTGCTCAAGAGAACTCTTCCCGTTCTTTTTGACGATAAGTGACTGTCCTGCTCCAAGTTCTTTGATATCCTCCTTTTTTAGATTAAAGGTGGTCTGTATCACGGGACGTTCGCTTGCCACTACCACGATTTCCTCATCTTGATAATAGTATGCAGGACGGATTCCCCAAGGGTCACGCACAGCAAACATCTCACCACTCCCCGTTAGTCCACACATTACATATCCTCCATCAAAATGTGACATTGTTGTCTTCAATACATTGGCCATTTCTACATGGTCATCGATATATTGTGTAATATCCTTACCTTCTAATCTTTTACTACACGCTACATTGTAAAGACGTTCAACTTCACGGTCCAGACGATGTCCCATCAGTTCCAGTGTGATATATGAATCGCCTAAAATGCGAGGAGACTGCCCCTGCTCCGTCAAAAAGTGAAAAACCTCATCGATATTGGTCATATTGAAGTTACCACACAGACAGAGGTTTTGGCCCGCCAGTTATTACGACGCAAAAAAGGATGCACATACTGTAGCCCACTCTTACCTGTTGTGGAATAACGTAAATGCCCCATATAAAGTTGTCCTGCAAAAGAGTCGTCAATGAGGTTGAAGATCTCTGTAATGGCATCCTTGCCCTCTGCCCTTTCGCGAAACATATATTCCTTACCAACTGGCGCATCCAGATTGACACAAGCCACACCAGCACCTTCTTGTCCGCGATTGTGCTGCTTCTCCATCAGCAGATAGAGTTTATCCAATCCGTACCGCCATGTGCCGTACTTCTGCTCGTAATACGCCAAAGGCTTTAGCAGACGAATCATCGCTATTCCACACTCATGCTTCAGTTGTTCCATGGATACAAGCTTTTATAAACGACAAAAACAGTGGATGCGGATGCAATACTGTTGATGAATACTCTGGATGAAACTGTGTACCGATATACCACTTGAGCGTTGGGATTTCTATAATCTCTACCAAGTTAGAAGCCGGATTGATTCCCACACATTTCATCCCCTGACTTTCAAACTCTTCTTGATAGAGGTTATTGAACTCATAGCGATGTCGGTGGCGCTCCCTGATAAGCCTGTCTTCTCCGTAAGCCTTCCTGGTGTGACTACCTTCTATCAGTTCACACTCGTAGCTGCCTAGTCGCATGGTACCTCCCATCTGTGTGATATTCTTTTGTTCTTCCATCATGTCAATCACATTGTGCGCAGTAGTGGCATCTATCTCACTACTATTGGCATCTTGATAGCCTAAGACGTTGCGTGCAAACTCTATGACCATCATTTGCATGCCAAAACAAATGCCGAAAGTCGGAATATCGTGCGTACGACCATATTCAGCGGCAATGATTTTCCCTTCCACCCCACGACTACCGAAACCAGGACATATCACGATACCCACTGTTCCGCTTAGTCGTTCTTCTATATTCTCATGGGTGATTTCCTCACTGTTTACGAAAACAGCCTTTACCTTGTGGTCGTTATAAGTTCCCGCATGGGCGAGACTCTCTATAATGCTTTTATAAGCATCCTGAAGGTTGTATTTACCAACAAGGGCTATCTTTATTTCCTTTGTGGCACGTTTTCTTCGTTCCAGAAAGTTGAGCCATGGACCCAAAGATGGTTTATGCTCTGACTTCAGTCCCATTTTGCTCAGACAGATAGAGTCCAGACCCTGTTGCATCATATTTACGGGTACTTCATAAATGCTGGGCAAATCCTGACTCTGAATCACTGCCGCTACATCCACATTACAGAAATGAGCCACCTTGGCTCTAATTTCATCACTCAATTTATGTTCTGTACGCAGCACTAACACTTCTGGTTGAATACCAAGTCCTTGCAATTGTTTTACGCTGGTTTGGGTGGGTTTCGTTTTCAGCTCACCTGCCGCTGCTAAAAAAGGTACATAAGTCAGATGGATGCTTAGTGACCTTGATGGTCCCAATTCCCATCGCAATTGACGAATAGCCTCTAAGAAGGGTAGGCTTTCTATGTCGCCTATGGTACCTCCAATCTCTGAGATAACGAAGTCTAATGGTTGTTTGGTGGCATTCAACAGAATACGGCGTTTAATCTCATCCGTAATATGAGGTACCACTTGAATGGTCTTTCCTAAATAGTCGCCTCTTCTTTCACGCTCTATCACACTTAAGTAGATACGGCCCGTGGTCACACTATTGTCACGGGTAGTCTCAATACCAGTGAACCGTTCATAATGACCTAAGTCTAAGTCTGTCTCCATCCCATCTGCTGTCACATAACATTCTCCGTGCTCATAAGGGTTTAGTGTTCCAGGATCTATGTTGATGTAGGGGTCAAACTTTTGAATCGTTATTCTGTAACCTCTCGCCTGTAACAGTTTCCCCAGTGATGCGGAGATAATGCCTTTACCTAATGACGAGGCCACTCCTCCTGTAATAAATATGTACTTCGTATCCATATTTTAAATATAATCATATCCACAAAATCCCTCTCTTCTGCAAAGGCGGAAGAGAGGGGCACCTGGTAAAACTATGGTTGCAGCGTTATACCAAAGACCAGGTAAGCTTTCTGGGCATCTGGGTTTGCCGTTATTTGTCCGAAAATCGGAATCGAGAACGTTTCTGTCACCTTAATATCTTTTGTCGCTCGTAATGACAGGTTGGTGACCGCAAATCCCGAAGTGTCATAAAATGTTGTGGCAAAGGGGACAAATCCGACCATAGCAGCCCAATCGATGGTGGCTAGAGTAAATGGTATGTTAGCCTCGAAATAGCTACTATAAGCTCGCTTGTCATCTCTGTTGACTCCGTCGTTACCAGAGAAATTGGTGTACCATTGTAAACTGGCCAAGCCGAAGTCGTAACCGATATTGGCCTCAAATACATGGTTCGTTCCATGAGCATCGTATTTGAAATAACGATTCTTTGGGTCGAGGCCGACATTGAACCAGTAATCTGTCACACCGATATTGAAACCGCCAATCGTATAACCGAGCGTCATGTCAAATTCTTTCGTGTCTGCTGGGTTTGCCAGTCCGTAACTGCCCCAAGCAGTCAACGATAATCCTTTATACCCAATACCAAGTGTCGGTTGTACGGCAGCGCTTCCAAGATCTTGGCCACGCCAGATGTATTGAGTTACTACATCCGCCGCCACTGTAGTTTCTATCTCCTGTGCATGGATGGTTGCCGTTGCAACCAAGCCTAATGCAAATAATACTATCTTTTTCATACTCTTAAATATTTACTTTTACCATTTAGTTGTAGCAAGCCTCTCCATGTTCGTAAATATCGAGACCTTCCTCTTCAATTCGCTTGTCAACGCGGAGACCATGCAATTTTTTTATACCGAAGAACAGAATAAACCCGCAAATAGCAGCCCAAAGATCAATGACCAACACACCAAAGCACTCTGCGCCAAAGAATCCCCAGCCGAAGCCATAGAAAGCTCCATTTGTCGTAGATAGCAGACCTGTCATCATCGTACCGAGAATACCGCAGACACCATGTACGGAAGAGGCTCCTACTGGGTCATCGATGTGCAATTTATGGTCAATAAACTCGATAGCAAAAACCAATACAAGTCCACATACAAGACCGATGATGCCGGCGCCTATGGGAGATACGAGGTCACAACCAGCAGTAATACCCACGAGGCCTGCCAGCACACCATTGAGAGTCAATGACAATGAAGGCTTTCCGTACTTCAACCATGTGAGGAACATTGTAGCCATTCCACCTGCTGCGGCTGCGAGATTAGTGGTCAAGAACACGTGAGAGATGGCCACACGGTTCACTTCTCCACTTGCTGCCAATTGTGAGCCAGGGTTGAATCCGAACCAACCTAGCCAGAGGATAAATACACCGAGTGCCGCCATCGTCAAGTTGTGGCCTGGAATAGCACGGCTTTTGCCCTCTTTACTGTATTTACCGATACGAGGACCGAGGGCCATGGCACCAATGATTGCTAACACTCCGCCCACGCTATGAACGATGGCAGAACCGGCAAAGTCGTGGAACACCTCTCCAAATGTATTCATCATAAAACCGTCGGTTGCATCGTTGCAGAGCCAACCTCCACCCCAAGTCCAATGCCCCTCGATAGGATAAATGAACAGCGAGATGACCGCACTATAAATAAGGTACATCGAGAATTTTGTACGCTCAGCCATAGCGCCGCTCACTATTGTTGCGCTGGTGGCACAGAACACGGTCTCAAAAATTAAGAATCCCTCTACGGGCAAATCTCCTTTGTAGAAACTCAAGTCGCCCCAGTTAGGTGCACCGATAAATCCAGCACCTTCACTGCCAAACATGAAGCCGAAACCGAGGAAGAAGAACAGCAAAGAGCCAAACATAAAATCGACAAAGTTCTTCATTAGAATATTAGCAGTGTTTTTACTTCTCGTAAAACCTGCCTCACACAGCGCAAAGCCTGGCTGCATCCAAAAAACCAACATGGCTGCCAATAGCATCCATACAGTATCAAGTGATAATCCAATTTCGTTCATGATCTTTTCTGTTTTGCCCCCTAAATTATGGGGTGGGGTCTGAACGACCGCCATTGTTAATAATGTTATCCTTTAAGAGTCTTTGCTTTTTTGACTCCTGTAGTCCTAAAGCTTAAGAGACAAAATCATTTCTTGTCTCTCAATACGGTGTCGCCGTTCTCGCCCGTGCGAATGCTCCATGTATCAATCATGTCACTCACAAAGATGCGACCGTCGCCAACTTCGCCCGTATGTGCAACTTTCAGAATCACTTTTACCGTCGGCTCCACGAACTGGTCGCGACAGACAATGCTCAGTGCCACACGTTCTATAACATCTGTTGAGTATTGGACGCCACGGTATATCCTCTCTTGTCGGCTCTGTCCAATACCGTGAACGTTGTGGTACTCAAACCAGTCAATGTCCGATGAAAGCAAAGCCTCCTTCACATCTTCGAACTTCGTCTTGCGGATAATTGCTTCAATCCTTTTCATAATCTTTTCCCTTTTTACCTTATTAATTATTACTTTAACCCTTTTGGAGTTACAATCTGTCAATTGACACTGCAAAAGTACTATATTTTGAAAGTAAATCTATATAAATGATTGCTATTTGATTGTTAAATTTAAAATTTGCTTACATTTGGTTTTAAAATTGGTATAAAATATTTTTATTAGTCAATTCTATGTCTTAAAAACTAACATTTTGTAACTGAAGTCCCATCACGTTGGCATCCAACATTTTTTTTAGAAACCATATTCGATATCTGAAAAATGTTTCGTGAGACTCTCGACGCTCTGTATAATGCACTTATGCATTGAATATTAAGCATTATAATCGTGGAGCATTGAGTTACGCTCGTAGAGCAATGCTCTGTGAACGTAGAGCAATGAGTTATGATCGTAGAGCATAGGTTTATGAAAACTCTCTATTTGAACCATTACTTGTTTTTCTCTCTGAGGTGCTCCTCATACTCTGCCAATTCTCTCTCACCAATGTTTGCCAATCCGTAATGTTCGTCATGCTGTGAGAAGTCAAGTCCCACTTTCTCGCTAAAAGCAGAAACGCGCATAGGGATGAGATGATCAATGAATTTATACCCCAGCCAACTCATGGCAAAGGTGTAGATGAATACGATGACAATAGCCAACAGATGGTAGAGGAAAATCACAAAACCTTCCCATGTGCCAGCTATGAGACCTTCTTGGATGAAGATTCCCGTAAGAACAGTTCCGAAGATACCTCCTGTTCCATGTGTGGGGAATACGTCAAGGGCATCGTCGATACGGGAATGCGAGCGCCAATAAACGGTGATGTTGCATATAAGCGTAATGACGAAAGCGATGAAAATGCTTTGACCCACATTGACGTAGCCTGCCGATGGTGTGATGGCCACCAAACCGACTACACAACCTACGGCAGCACCCATAGCTGATGGTTTACGACCGCGCAGACAGTCGAAGAATATCCACGTCATCATGGCCGTTGCCGACGCGGTGTTTGTATTCAAAAACGCCTTGATAGCCTGTCCGTCTGCATGAAGTGATGAACCTGCATTGAAGCCAAACCATCCCAACCACAACATCGCCGCACCCAACAAAACAAAGGGGATGTTGGCTGGTTCACTCTTTCTTGTCACAGCCTTACGACGTCCAAGGAAGATGGCACCTGCCAATGCGGCTATACCTGATGAGGCATGTACTACGATACCACCTGCAAAGTCTACAACTCCCCAGCGCATGAATAATCCCTCTGGGTGCCAAGTCATGTGTGCCAATGGACAATAGATGAAAAAGAAGAAGAACATCATGAAGAACATATATGCTGAGAAGCGTACACGTTCAGCAAATGAACCTGTAATCAACGAGGGAGTAATGATCGCAAATTTCATCTGGAACAATGCAAACAACGCCAATGGAATTGTTGCACCACCTAATATATTACCAGCAGGTGTAGTATATATCTCAGATCCTACATTCTGGAACATCAGGAATGTCAGCGGATTACCAATCACGCCACCAATATCATCACCAAAACACAACGAAAATCCGATAACTACCCAAAGAACAGAAATCAGTCCCATTGCAATAAACGATTGCAGCATGGTACTGATGACATTCTTTGCACCCACCATACCGCCATAAAAGAACGATAGACCGGGTGTCATCATTAACACAAAAATAGTAGCCGTAATAAGCCAAGCTACATCAGCAGCTGAAATAACTGACCAATCACATTCAAATGTAGGCTCACTCACTGCCAAACCACCCAAAGCTATCAGTGTCATAGCCGTCATTAGGATAATCCAACGTCTTTTTACCTTCATAATCTTTTACCTTATTAATTAATAATAGTTACGCTGCTTCGAGTGCAAAAATAATTCATTCTGTTATTAACGCCATTAAATATGCGTCAATTTGTTTTTAGAATACGGCTGATTGTGATAAAATGTTATTTATTTATTGGTAATTGTGTTATAACGTTACAAAACATATATAATAAACGTTGATTTGTAAGAAAGAGCCTAAATTAATAATAAAAAGGAAAGTAAATATTTTTATATTACAACATTATGTTATAATTTTGCGGCAAGAATTAGACAAATAGATAGCTAATTAGATAACGATATGACAAAATGTAAGTCGCAATATCAAGAAGGCGGACTCTACCAAAGTGCCTATGAGCATGATGCTTGTGGTGTGGGAATGATCGTAAACATCCATGGTAACAAGAGCCATGAATTGGTGAATAATGCGCTCCGTGTTTTAGAGAATATGAGGCATCGTGGTGCTGAAGTAGGAAAAGACGGTGATGGTGCAGGTATCATGATTCAGATTCCTCACGAATTTATTTTATTGCAAGGAATACCTGTACCTGAGAAGGGGAAGTATGGTACCGGACTGGTATTCTTGCCTAAAGATGAGCAAGCGCAGCAGGAAATACTGAGTGTGATGATTGAAGAGATAGAACGAGAAGGACTCCAATTGATGCACTTGAGGAATGTTCCCACTAATTCAGAATGCTTAGGTGAGGCTGCTCGAAATACAGAACCAGCCATCAAACAGGTGTTTGTCACTGGTATGAGTGATGATAAGGCGGAAAGTTTCCCTCAAAGTTTATATAAAATAAGAAAGAAAATAGAGCGACGTGTAAACCACAAAGATTTCTATATTTGTTCGCTCAGCAATACGAATATGATTTATAAGGGAATGTTGTCGAGCATCCAAGTGCGTCAATATTACCCAGATTTGTCAAACCCTTATCTTACAAGTGGTCTGGCATTGGTACATTCACGATTTAGTACAAATACATTTCCTACTTGGAGTTTAGCGCAGCCTTTCCGATTGTTGGCCCACAACGGTGAGATTAATACTATTCGAGGCAATCGTGGATGGATGCAAGCCAGAGAGAGCGTATTGTCTAGTGATGCATTGGGGGATGCAAAAGCTCTTTCTCCCCTTGTGCAACCAGGAATGTCTGACTCTGCATCGCTCGACAATGTACTGGAGTTTCTGGTGATGTCGGGTCTGTCTTTGCCACATGCCATGAGTGTATTAATTCCTGAATCATTTAACGATAAGAATCCCATCTCCGAAGACTTGAAAGCATTCTATGAATACCACTCCATTTTGATGGAGCCATGGGATGGTCCTGCCGCATTGCTCTTTTCAGATGGAAGGTTTGCAGGTGGAATGCTCGACAGGAATGGTTTGCGTCCTGCTCGATATACCATTACTAAGAATGATACGATGGTGGTGGCTTCTGAAGTGGGAGTAATGGATTTTGAACCTACGGAAATAGCAGAGAAGGGACGTCTTCAACCAGGTAAGATTCTGCTTATCGATACAAAAGAAGGCAAGATTTACTATGATGGTGAGATAAAGCAACAGTTGGCCAACGAGCATCCCTATCGTCAGTGGCTGAGTACGAATCGTATCCAATTAGAGAAGTTGAAGAGTGGCCGACATATAGAGAACGCGATAAAGGATCTGTTGAATAAGGAAGTGATGTTTGGTTTTGGCGAGGAAGATATCTCATCAACCATCATACCTATGGCTGTAAATGGTCAAGAGCCGACGGCTTCTATGGGTAACGATACCCCACTGGCTGTCTTTAGTGATAAGCCACAGACATTCTTCAACTATTTCCGTCAGCAGTTTGCACAAGTGACAAACCCTGCTATCGATTCCATACGGGAAGAGTTAGTCATGTCATTGACAGAGTATATTGGTAGGGTAGGTACAGGCATTTTGAATCCTGACGAAACAAATTGCAAGATGGTACGTTTGCCTCACCCCATATTGAATAATACACAGCTGGATATTCTGTGTAATATCCGATATAAAGGCTTTAACACAATAAAGCTACCGATGACATTCGATGGAACCAAAGGTGGTGACGGATTACGTGAAGCGCTCGATGCGTTGTGTCATAAGGCGGAGAAAAGTGTGGATGAGGGGTACAACTATATCATCCTTTCCGATCGCGATATAGACGCTGAACTCGTTGCGATTCCTAGTCTGCTGGCTGTCAGTTCAGTGCATCATTATTTAATTAGCGTGGGTAAGCGTGTACAAACGGCACTGATTGTTGAGAGTGGAGAGATTCGTGAAACAATGCATGCTGCGCTGTTGTTGGGTTACGGAGCTAGTGCCCTGTGTCCATACATGACGTTTGCTATTCTTGATGACCTAGTTAAACAGCACAAAATACAGGAGGACTACGAAACAGCTGAGAAGAACTATATCAAGGCTGTGAAGAAGGGCTTGTTTAAGATTATGGCAAAGATGGGAATCTCCACCATTCGCTCTTATCGTGGTGCAAAGATTTTCGAAAGTATCGGATTGAGCGAGAATTTGCTAAAAACATATTTCGGAACAGAGGTAAGCACCATCGGAGGCATCGGGTTGGAGAAGATAGCAAAGGATGCAATGGCTATGCACGAGGCTGCCTATAGAACTACAGAATTCTTACCCAATCTCGGACAATTCCATTGGCGTAAGGATGGCATTATGCACGCTTGGAATCCTGAGACTATAGCCACTTTACAACTGGCAACGAGAACGGGCAATTACGAGAAGTTTAAGGAGTTCTCTAAACTTGTACACGCCAAAGAAGGTCCTATCTTTATCCGTGATTTTATGGGTTGGAAGAAGCATCCCATCAGTTTGGATGAGGTGGAACCTGTAGAAAGTATTGTGAAGCACTTTGTCACAGGTGCCATGAGTTTTGGCGCGCTGAGCAAGGAGGCGCACGAGGCTATCTGTATGGCCATGAATAAGCTGGGCTCTCGTTCAAATACTGGTGAGGGTGGTGAGGACTCAGAGCGATTCCATGCTGAGCGTGATGGTATTAGTCTTTGTTCAAAGACCAAGCAAATAGCTTCAGGTCGTTTTGGTGTCACCACTGAATATCTGGTGAATGCCGAAGAGATACAGATAAAGGTAGCCCAAGGGGCTAAACCGGGTGAGGGCGGACAGTTGCCAGGTTTCAAGGTAAACGAAGTGATAGCCAAGACGCGTCATTCCATTCCTGGAATCTCACTTATTTCACCACCTCCTCATCATGACATCTATAGTATTGAAGATCTTGCTCAACTCATCTTCGACCTGAAAAATGTAAATCCACATGCAACAGTTAGCGTGAAACTTGTGGCAGAGAGTGGTGTGGGAACAATTGCCGCTGGTGTGGCCAAAGCTAAGGCAGACATCATCGTGATTAGTGGTTCTGAGGGTGGTACTGGAGCTTCTCCAGCTTCAAGTATGCGGTTTGCTGGTATCTCTCCTGAAATCGGAATTGCAGAGACACAGCAGACACTGGTGAGAAACGGACTCCGCCATTTTGTGCGTTTGCAGGTGGATGGACAGATAAAGACGGGGCGTGATATTGTACTTATGGCCATGTTGGGTGCGGAGGAATTTGGTTTTGGTACGGCAGCACTCATCGTATTAGGCTGCGTGATGATGCGTAAATGCAATTTGAACACTTGTCCAATGGGTGTAGCTACTCAGAATCCTGAGCTTCGCAAACATTTCATGGGAAGATATGAATATTTGGTAAACTACTTTACGTTCCTTGCACAAGAAGTACGGGAATATTTGGCAGAGATGGGCTTTAAGACGTTGAATGACATTGTGGGACGAGTGGATCTTATTGAAACCAAAGATTCGGTGATTGACTTTAGGCGCTTATTGAACAAAGAAGACGGAATTCTACACTTTACAGGTGATGAAAAGAAACCTTCCGTGCCACTAGGCATGCAGAATACCATACTCGATCAGCAGATGATTGCAGCAGCTAAACAGGCCATTGAGCATCAGGAAGAAGTGAATCTGGATTACGCCATCAAGAATACGAACCGAGCTGTTGGTACGATGCTATCAGGGATGGTAGCCTTGAAATATGGACAGGCAGGACTTCCAAACGATACCATCAACGTCAAGTTTAAAGGTTCCGCAGGACAGTCGTTTGGTGCTTTCCTCTCCCATGGAATCAGTTTTAAATTGGAAGGAGAGACCAATGACTACTTTGGCAAAGGACTCAGTGGTGGACGTATTTCCATTCTGCCACCAATGCGAAGCAGTTTCAAGGCAGAAGAAAACATTATAGCTGGAAATACAGGACTGTATGGTGCCACGAGTGGAGAACTCTATATTAATGGTAAAGTAGGCGAACGTTTTGGCGTACGCAACTCTGGAGCCATTGCTGTCATTGAAGGAGCAGGAGATCATTGTTGCGAATATATGACAGGAGGTCGTGTAGTCGTACTTGGTGAGACAGGACGCAACTTTGCTGCTGGTATGTCGGGTGGTGTGGCTTATGTGTATGATCGCAAACACACCTTCGATTATTTCTGTAATATGGATATGGTAGAACTGAGTCTGGTAGAGGATAATGTGAGTCGTAAGGAATTGTTGGAATTGATACGTCAGCACTATCTGCATACAGGTTCTGCATTCGCAGGCAAGATGCTTGATGACTGGCAACGTTATGTAGAAGATTTCATTCAAGTGGTACCTATCGAATATAAACGTGTGTTGCAAGAAGAGCAGATGAAGAAACTCAGAGATAAGATTGCAGACATGCAAAGAGAATATTAATGTTCAATGATCAATAAATAAAATGGGAAATTCAAGAGCATTTTTAGAGATACATCGTCAGGAGGCAGGTTACCGTCCCATTCACGATAGAATCCACGATTTTGGTGAAGTAGAGCAGACACTTAATACACACCAACGTCGCGAACAGGCGAGTCGATGCATGGATTGTGGTGTACCTTTTTGTCATTGGGCTTGTCCGCTGGGCAATAAGGCACCAGAATGGAATGATGCCCTGATGAAAGGTGAATGGGAATTGGCTTATCGTTTATTAAACAGCACCAATCCATTCCCTGAATTTACGGGGCGTATCTGTCCTGCATTATGTGAGAAAGCTTGTGTGCTCAATCGCTATAACCATGAACCAACCACTAACCGTGAGGATGAAGCAGCCATCACAGAGATGGCCTTTCAAGAAGGTTATGTGACGGTTCATCATCCAGAAAGAAATGGCAAGCGTGTGGCTGTCATAGGTGCTGGTCCTTCAGGATTGGCAGCTGCACACGACTTGAACCTGTTGGGTTATAGCGTCACTGTATTCGAGAAGAACGAAGCCGCAGGTGGTCTATTGCGTTATGGTATCCCTAACTTCAAACTCAACAAAGCCATTATCAATCGTCGTCTCAGACTGTTGGAACAAGAAGGTATTGAGTTCCGTTATGGGGAAAACGTTTTGTGTGATGTTCATTTTGCTTCACAATATGATGCTGTAGTCATAGCCACAGGTACTCCTACAGCCCGTGATTTGAATATCCCAGGTCGTAAGCTAAAAGGGGTTCACTTCGCTCTAGAACTACTCAGTCAACAGAATCGAGTATTAGCAGGAATGGAGTTCTCAAAAAAGGATCGCATTACTGCTCTTGGAAAGGATGTGCTTGTCATAGGTGGTGGTGATACAGGGTCAGACTGTATAGGTACAGCTCATCGACAAGGTTGTAAGAGTGTGACGCAGATAGAAATCATGCCACGGCCTGTAGAAGGTCCCGAAGATCCGCAGAATCCTTGGCCTAACTATCCACGTACCTTGAAAACGACTAGTAGTCATGAGGAAGGTTGTACGCGTCGCTGGAATATCAATACACTTGAATTCTTAGGCGAAAACGGTCAGTTGACAGGTGTGAGAGTACAGGAAATCGATTGGAAACCAAATCCTGCAGGTGGTCGCCCTATCATGATTGAGAAAGGTAAACCTGAGATTATCAAGGCCGAATTGGTGCTACTTGCCATGGGATTTCTCAAGCCAGAGCATCCGAAATATGCTGAAAATATATTTGTCTGTGGAGATGCTGCCAATGGTGCCAGTCTCGTGGTTCGTGCCATGGCAAGTGGTAAGCAGACAGCACTTAACGTACATAAATACTTAGGCTGATATGAAGACGATTCCTTTTACCAAGATGCACGGAATAGGTAATGACTATATTTATGTCAACACCATGCTCTATGAGGTGCCCAATCCATCCGAGGCAGCTATCCGTTGGAGTGACCGCCACAAGGGTATTGGATCCGATGGGCTTGTGCTTATAGGAGGCAGTCCTCTGCCAGAGGCAGACTTCTCCATGCGCATCTTCAATGCCGACGGTAGTGAAGCGATGATGTGTGGCAATGCATCGAGGTGTATAGGAAAATATCTTTATGAACGTGGTTTGACAGATAAAGAGGAAATCAAGTTACTCACTAGATCAGGGATAAAGACCCTAACGCTTCATACTAGTAATGGTATGGTGCATAGTGTCACTGTTGATATGCTTGAACCTGTGTTTAAGGATGAAACGCAATTTACGGGATCTTGTGGAATGATAAAGGGAACTTTCGTATCAATGGGTAATCCGCATTATGTCATCTTTACAGATGATGTGAACCAAGTAGGAGAGAAAGGACGTGTATTAGAGTTTCATCCAGCCTTCCCACAACGCTGCAACATAGAGTTTGCCCGCATTGAGCCCAATGGGTCAATTCGTACCCGTGTCTGGGAACGAGGAAGTGGAATAACCATGGCCTGTGGAACAGGAGCCTGTGCAACTGCCGTTGCAGCCGCCTACACTGGTCGAGCCAATCGGCAATCGCAAATTGTGATGGATGGAGGATCGCTCCAGATAGAGTGGTGTCAATCTGATAATCATGTCTATATGACTGGTCCTGCAGAGTTTGTATTTGATGGTGAGATAGAATGTTAAGATAATATGTAGTCGTGTATAGTTATGGCTTTAGTAAATGAACATTTTTTAAAGTTGCCAAACAACTATCTGTTTGCTGACATTGCCAAGAAGGTAAATGCGTTTAAGGTCATGCACCCCAAAGTGAATGTCATCTCCCTTGGTATAGGGGATGTGACACAACCTCTTTGTCCTGCTGTCATTGAAGCAATGCACAAAGCTACAGATGAGATGGCTACCACTCAGGGGTTTCATGGGTACGGCCCAGAACAGGGTTACGACTTTTTGCGTGAGGCCATACTGAGGAACGATTTTTTGCCTCGTGGAATTCATCTGGATATGGATGAAATATTTATAAATGATGGTGCTAAGTCAGATACAGGCAATATTCAAGAACTCATTCGTTGGGACAATTCCATTGGAGTGACAGATCCTATCTATCCCGTTTATATTGATTCTAATGTGATGATAGGGAGAGCAGGTACGATAGAGGACGGACGTTGGTCTAACGTTGTATATATGCCTTGTACGGCAGAAAATGGTTTTGTTCCAAGAATTCCAAGGGAACGACATGTAGATGTTATCTACTTGTGTTATCCGAATAATCCTACAGGAACAGTCATCACCAAGCAGGAACTACGCAAGTGGGTGAGCTATGCACTTAAGAATGATACGCTTATCTTCTACGATGCCGCCTATCAGGCTTATATCATGGATCCTGAAATTCCTCACAGCATCTATGAGATCCGAGGGGCAAGGAAATGTGCCATTGAGTTTCATTCATACTCCAAGACTGCAGGATTTACGGGGGTACGCTGTGGCTACACCATTGTACCTAAGGAGCTGACTGCATCAACACTTAGTGGTGAACGTATTCCTCTTAATCCATTATGGAACCGCAGACAGTGTACGAAGTTTAATGGAACCAGCTATATCTCACAACGGGCAGCTGAGGCTATCTATACCCCAGAGGGCAAGCAACAAATACAGGCGACTATCGACTACTACATGCAGAATGCTCACCTGATGCTTGACACCTTACGTCGCTTAGGCTATGAGGTTTATGGTGGGGAGAATGCTCCTTATATCTGGTTGAAAACACCTTCAAGAGCTAAAAGACCAGAGCTGCATTCGACTACCCGAAGTGCTTCATGGCAATTCTTTGAGGAGTTGCTTTATGGAGCCAATGTGGTATGTACGCCAGGTGTAGGCTTTGGACCTTCTGGTGAGGGTTACGTGCGTTTCACAGCCTTCGCCACTCATGAAAACACCCAGGAAGCATTACAAAGAATAGAAAAATGGACAATACAACAATAAACAGTAATCAATAATCAATTATGGAAGTGTTAAGATTTCAAGTTGTCGGTGAGGCATTCAAGAAGAAGCCTCTCGACGTAAAGGCACCTAGTGAAAGACCTGCGGAGTATTTCGGCAAACTGGTCTTCAATCGTGAGAAGATGTACAAATATCTTCCAAAAGATGTCTATGAGAAGATGATAGACGTGATGGATAATGGGGCACAGCTCGACCTTGCTGTGGCTGATATGGTGGCCAAAGGTATGAAGCAATGGGCTACAGAAAATGGCGTAACTCACTATACTCACTGGTTCCAACCGTTAACTGAGGGTACTGCAGAAAAGCATGACTCATTTATCGTGCACGATGGCAAGGGAGGTATGGTGGAAGAATTTAGTGGTAAATTGCTTGTTCAGCAAGAACCTGATGCTTCATCGTTCCCTTCAGGTGGCATTCGTTCTACTTTTGAAGCACGTGGCTATTCAGCATGGGATCCCACTTCACCTGTCTTTATCATCGATGATACTTTGTGTATTCCTACTGTATTTATCTCTTACAGTGGAGAGGCACTTGACTATAAGGCACCATTGCTGCGTGCGCTTCATGCCGTCAATGTCGCTGCTACAGAGGTGTGCCACTACTTTGACCCAAGTGTGAAAAAGGTAACGTCAAATCTTGGTTGGGAGCAGGAATATTTCTTGGTGGATGAGGGCTTATATGCTGCCCGTCCTGATCTTCTGTTGACTGGACGTACCTTGATGGGACACGATTCTGCCAAGAATCAGCAGATGGACGATCACTACTTTGGAAGCATTCCAGAGCGTGTGGCAGCCTTTATGAGAGAGTTGGAAATCGTTGCCCTTGAATTAGGAATCCCTTGCAAGACTCGTCACAACGAGGTAGCACCTAACCAGTTTGAGCTGGCTCCTATTTTCGAGGATACCAACTTGGCGGTTGACCATAACATGCTGTTGATGTCTGTAATGAAACGTGTGGCCCGCAAACATGGTTTCCGTGTGTTGCTGCACGAAAAGCCCTTTGCAGGTATTAATGGTAGTGGTAAGCACAACAACTGGTCATTAAGTACAGACAATGGTGTGCTGCTTCATGCTCCAGGAAAGACACCAGAGCAGAACCTGCGCTTTGCGACATTCATTGTAGAGACCTTGATGGGTGTATATCGCCATAATGGTCTGCTGAAAGCCAGCATCATGTCTGCCACCAATGCCCATCGCTTAGGTGCCAATGAAGCACCTCCTGCTATCATCTCTTCTTTCTTAGGCAAGCAGGTTTCAGAGTTGTTGGATCATATTGAGAAGGCCGATCGTGAAGATATCCTCTCGATGAACGGCAAACAGGGTATGAAGATGGACATTCCTGAGATTCCAGAGATTCTTATTGACAATACCGACCGTAACCGCACATCGCCGTTTGCTTTCACGGGCAATCGTTTTGAATTCCGTGCTGTGGGATCAGAAGCCAACTGTGCCAGTGCTATGATTACGCTGAATGCAGCTGTAGCAGAAGCCCTTGTCAATTTCAAGAAACGTGTGGATGCGCGTATTGCAGAAACTGCTGATAAGTTTAAAGGGACAGAGCATAATGCAACCTTCCATGCCATCATTGATGTCCTGCGTGAAGACATCCAGACTTGCAAACCTATTCGTTTCGATGGTAATGGCTATAGTGATGAATGGGTTGTGGAAGCTGCTAAACGTGGGCTTGATGTAGAGAAGTCATGCCCAATCATCTTCGAGCGTTATCTTGATCCTGAGAGTGTCCAGCTGTTTGAGAGCCTTGGTGTAATGACAAAGAAAGAGTTAGAGGCGCGCAACGAGGTCAAGTGGGAGACTTACACCAAGAAAATACAGATAGAGGCTCGTGTGTTAGGCGATCTTTCGATGAATCACATCATTCCTGTGGCTACTCGCTATCAGAGTGCCTTGTTGAAGAATGTTGAGAACATGGCTTCTGCCTTCCCATTTGAAAAGGCCAAGAAACTATCTGCTCGCAATCTTAAACTCATAGAAGAGATAGCAGAACGCACCTCAACCATTGAAAGTCAGGTAGAAGAATTGGTTAATGCTCGCAAAAAAGCCAACAAGATAGAAGATGAGCACAAGAAGGCCATCGCTTATCATGATTTAGTAGAGCCTAAGCTCGATGACATCCGCTACCAGATTGATAAGTTGGAACTCCTTGTAGATGATAGCCTTTGGCCACTACCAAAATATAGAGAGTTATTGTTTATCAGATAGACAAGTATCTCATTTTGGTTGTTTTTAATCCGGTGGGGGCTCGATGCTGTGACAGCTTTGAGCCCCTTATATTATTTGGAAAAAGAAGTTGCACCAAAAAGTAGGTCGTGCACTTGTAAATCTACACATTATGCTTACCTTTGCATCAATTATCTATGAGCCTTATGCAACAGAAAATTATCATTTTAGATTTTGGTTCTCAAACCACCCAACTCATCGGACGCCGTGTGCGCGAGACGAACACTTTTTGTGAGATATTACCTTATAACAAGTTCCCTAAGGATGATCCTGACGTGATAGGAGTCATCCTCAGTGGGTCTCCTTATTCTGTCTATGACCAGAAAGCGTTTAAGGTGGAGCTTTCGCAGTTCATGGGTCGCTATCCTGTGCTCGGCATCTGCTATGGGGCACAGTTCATGGCTTACATGGGCGGAGGAAAGGTGGAGCCTGCTGGCAGTCGTGAGTATGGAAGAGCACATCTGCGTCAGTTTGAAAAGGAGAATCCGCTGTTCATGGGCTTTGAACCTGATTCACAGGTGTGGATGAGTCATGGAGATACCATTACCAAGTTGCCTCGTCGTTGTCGCAAGATAGCCTCGACGGATGATGTGGAGTTTGCTGCTTACGCCAGTGAGGAGGTACCTATGTGGGCCGTCCAGTTCCATCCAGAGGTGTTTCATAGCACACAGGGGTTCCAACTTCTGAAGAACTTCGTTGTGGATATCTGTGGTAGTCGTCAGGAATGGAGTCCTGCCAGCTTTGTGGAAACCACAGTGCAGGAGTTGAAAGAGCAATTGGGAAACGACAAGGTGATTCTGGGCCTGAGTGGAGGTGTGGATAGTAGCGTATGCGCCGTCTTACTGAATCGGGCCATTGGAAAGAACCTGACGTGTATCTTCGTGGATCATGGCATGTTGAGAAAAGATGAGTTCCGCAAGGTGATGGAGGCTTATCAAGGATTGGGACTGAATGTGATAGGTGTGGATGCCAGTGCCAAATTCTTCAGCGATCTGGCAGGGGTGACAGAGCCTGAGCAGAAGCGCAAGATTATCGGACGCGACTTTGTGGAGGTGTTCAATGCTGAGGCAAAGAAGATCACAGATGCCAAGTGGCTGGCACAGGGTACCATCTATCCTGACCGCATTGAAAGTCTGAGCATTACAGGCATGGTGATTAAGAGTCACCATAACGTAGGTGGTCTGCCCAAAGAGATGCAACTGCAGCTTTGTGAGCCGCTGAAGTGGCTGTTTAAGGATGAAGTGCGTAGAGTAGGGCACCAGTTGGAGATGCCCGAACGACTTATCAAGCGTCATCCGTTCCCAGGCCCTGGGTTGTCTGTGCGTATCTTAGGCGACATCACGCCAGAGAAGGTACGCATGCTGCAAGAAGCTGACGATATCTTTATCGAGGGATTGCACCAATGGAAGGATGCTGATGGCGTGGAACTCTATGATAAGGTTTGGCAGGCTGGGGCAGTATTGCTTTCTGCTGTCAAGAGCGTGGGTGTGATGGGCGATGAGCGTACCTATGAGCACCCAGTGGCATTGAGGGCAGTGACCAGTGTGGATGCCATGACTGCCGACTGGGCACATCTGCCTTATGAGTTCTTGGCCCGTGTGAGCAATGATATTATTAATAAGGTAAAGGGCGTAAACCGCGTTTGCTACGACATCTCGTCCAAGCCACCATCGACTATTGAGTGGGAGTGAAGCCAACTTCGAGAGTTATCGTGCCAGATATGGCAAAAAGAAATGGTCGCCTGAACTCTGGTTAAAGTTCAAGCGACGCTGTGAGAGGATGAACGATGTGTTCCTGACCTAAATGGCACTCGTGGCCTGTGCCAACCAGTAGCGCTCCTCGAAGTTGAGGTCGGGCGAAAGGGCATCATACACCTGCTGGTGGTAGGCGTTGAGCCATGCCACTTCCTCATTGGTAAGCATCTCGCGGAGGATAGGACGCTTGTCGATAGGGCAGAGGGTAAGGGTCTCGAATTTCAGGTATGACCCAAACATGCCTTCGCCTGCTGGGACGGTCAGCACCAGGTTCTCTGTGCGGATGCCGTGACTGTCGGCTTTGTAGATTCCAGGTTCATTGCTGGTCACCATACCCACTTCGAGGGGAACGGGATTCTCTTGCATGCGGATGCTCTGCGGACCCTCATGTACGTTGAGGTAATGTCCCACACCGTGCCCAGTGCCATGCAGGTAGTTCAGACGGCGTTGCCAGAGAGGCAGACGAGCCAGTACATCGAGTTGGGCACCACGGGTTCCCTTTGGGAAGACAGCCATGGCCAGGTCGATGTGTCCTTTCAGGATCAGGGTATAGTCTTCTTTTTCTTCCTGAGTAAGTGGGCCTAAAGCAACGGTGCGTGTAATGTCGGTGGTACCATCGAGATACTGGGCACCTGAGTCCAGAAGTAGGAATCCACGAGGTTTTAGTGGAACATCGGTCTCTGGGGTGGCTTCATAGTGTACGATGGCAGCATGAGGGCCGTAACCAGCGATGGTGTCGAAGCTCTCGCCAATGTAAAGCGGCTGGGCAGCACGCAGTTCGTGCAGTTTGCGGTCCACGCTGATTTCAGTTTCTTTCCCTTTGGGCACGGCTTTTTCCAACCACATGAAGAACTTCACCAGGGCTACACCATCACGCTGCATGGCATGACGGATGCCAGCTATCTCAACGTCATTGCGTATAGCCTTCATAGCAGCGATGGGAGAGGTGCCTGAGTGTATGTGGCAGTGGGCATCGAAAAACGTGAATACCTGTATGTTGGTTTTTGAGTCGCTTATTAACAGGTGTTGCTCCTTTATTTGGGCAGCAAAAGTTTGGATGTCAGCGTAGTCATGCCATGTCACCCCAGCTTCTTGGAGGTGAGCCTGCACTTCAGGCGTTACCTTCTGTGGATGGAGGAAGAGGTGGGCATCACTCTGGCTGATGAATAAATAGCTGATGATTACAGGATTACAATGCACGTCTGTACCTCTCAGATTGAGTGTCCAGGCGATCTCATCGAGGGCTGAGACCAGCAATGCATCCATGCCTTGTGCGCTTAACACCTTCCTTATGTCACTGAGTTTGGTCTTTGCATCCTTGCCTGCATAGGCTGTGGGATAAACCAACGCGGGAGCAGAAGGAAGGGCAGGACGGTCTGTCCAGATGGTATCCATAGGATCACTAAGGAAATCAACGTCCATCTTGGCCTTATCCTTGAATAGGGTGATGAGTCGTTTGGCTTCAGCGGTGGAGAATACATAACCATCGAACCCCACTGTATCACCTGGCTGCAACTTCTCCATCAGCCAGTCTTCTATGCTGGGAGTCTCGGGCAGTCCATCTTTCATCAACTGTATGTCTGTGCCACGGAGTTGCTCTGCTGCTTGCAGGAAGTAGCGTGAGTCGGTCCAAAGGGCCGCCTCATTCAGGGTGACAACCACCGTTCCAGCAGACCCCGTAAATCCAGAAATCCACTCGCGGCTCTGCCAATGTGGAGCCACATACTCGCTCAGGTGTGGGTCGGTACTCGGAATGATGAAGGCGTTCATTCGCTTGTCATTCATATAACTGCGCAAGGCGGTTATGCGTGCTTTAATGGTATGATTTTCCATATATTATTATATAAGGTGTAACGGTAAATACGGTTATTTACAAGCAAAGATACTAAAAAACCACAAAAATCTTTTGGGAAATGACAAAGTATGTGTAATTTTGCCGTTCAAAACCGATTTTTTAATTATTAACTAACTTATTTATTAACAAAACAAATGATTATTGTACCTGTAAAAGAAGGCGAGAACATTGAGAAAGCTCTCAAGAAGTTCAAGAGAAAATTTGAGAAAACTGGTGTTGTTAAAGAGCTTAGAAGACGTCAGCAATTTGACAAGCCATCTGTACTGAAGAGACTTCAGAAAGAACATGCAGTGTATATCCAGCAGCTGCAGCAGATAGAAGAATAATAAATATTTGGTTCTTTCCTTGAATTATTGAATTCTTTTTCCTAAATTCGTTGCAGAAATTTGAATGTAACGAAATGTTGTTGACAGAATCCTTTCTGGAATATCTGAGATATGAACGGAATTATTCCGAACTGACGGTGGTGAGCTATAGCACCGATTTGCGTGAGTTTGATGAGTTCCTGACAAGAGAATGCCAGAGAGAGGTAAGTGCAAAAGAGGTTGATGCCTCCCTGATCCGTGAATGGATGATGTCCTTGATGGAGAAAGGGGTGAAGGAGACCTCGGTAAACCGAAAACTCAGCGCACTGCGGTCGTTCTATAAGTACTTGCTGAAAAAAGGAGAGGTGACGGTGGATCCTACACGGAAGGTAAATGGTCCGAAGAAGAAAAAACCACTGCCGGTATTCCTGAAAGAAAGCGAGATGGATAAGCTGCTGGACGAGGTAGATTTCGGGGATGACTTTGAAGGATGCAGGGATCACATGATCTTGCAGATGTTCTATGAGACGGGCATGCGACGTGCTGAACTGGTAGGACTGAATGACAAGGACGTGGATTTCTCCGGAAAAGTGATCAAGGTGACAGGCAAGCGCAACAAGCAACGCCTGATACCCTTCGGTGAGGAACTGAAGGAAGCCATGACAGCATATGTCAACAAACGGAATGAGGCGCTACCCGTAAGATCGGAAGCATTTTTTGTGAAGAAAGACGGGGAGAGGCTCTATCCCGACAAGGTAAGACTTATTGTTCAAAAACACCTCTCGAAGGTGGTGACTGCGAAAAAGAAGAGTCCGCATGTGCTGAGGCACACGTTCGCAACGACGATGCTGAATCATCATGCCGGATTAGGGGCCATCAAAGAACTCTTGGGGCATGAGAGTTTGGCGACAACCGAAATCTATACGCATACCACATTCGAGGAGTTGAAAGAAGTGTATAACCAGGCTCATCCTCGAGCCGAAGAAAAAGGAGGTATTTATGGAAGTAAGAATTCAAGCGATCCACTTTGACGCGTCAGAGCAGTTGCAGGCCTTTATCCAGAAAAAGGCTGCTAAGTTAGAGAAGTTTTACGATGATATTAAGAAAGTAGAGGTGTCACTGAAAGTAGTGAAGCCAGAAACGGCAGCTAATAAGGAAGCTTCCGTGAAAGTGCTTGTGAAGAACGATGAACTGTATGCCAACAAAGTTTGTGATACATTTGAAGAATCTGTCGATTTGTGCATGGATGCCCTGAACAAGCAACTGGTGAAGTACAAGGAAAAACTAAGAAATCAATAATAAAAATCCCAAAATATTTGGTGGATGTAAAATAAATGACTAACTTTGCACCCGTTTCGCTCGGTTTACTATGCGAAACGGGTGTATTTAGCATCGCCTCTTTAGCTCAGTTGGCCAGAGCACGTGATTTGTAATCTCGGGGTCGTTGGTTCGAATCCGACAAGAGGCTCAAGAGGTTTTCTTAAGAAGCCGGCGAAAGCTAGCTTTCTGACGGCTGATTAAGGAAAAGTCATGGAAGCCTGCCCGCGGCAGGCGCTAGGATGGGCGAAAGCCAATCCGACAAGAGGCTCAAGCATTTAGAGATTCAAAGATTGAAAGATGCAAAGATGCAAAAAGATTCTATGAATTATTGAATTTTTGAATTTCCCGCTTAGCGGAATTTGGGCAAATACCAGAGTGGCCAAATGGGGCAGACTGTAAATCTGCTGGCGCACGCCTTCGGTGGTTCGAATCCATCTTTGCCCACATATATAAATAAGGTGTAATACACCTGTTTGCTGTTATAGCTCAGTGGTAGAGCACTTCCTTGGTAAGGAAGAGGTCCCGGGTTCAAGTCCCGGTAACAGCTCGAAGAGAGTGTAAATGCCGATTATTAATCAAATAAATAACTAAAGTAAAGCTATGGCTAAAGAAAAATTCGAACGTACCAAACCCCATGTAAACATTGGTACAATTGGTCATGTGGACCACGGTAAGACTACTTTGACAGCTGCTATCACTAAGGTGTTGGCTGCAAGAGTTGCTGGTAATGAAGGTAAGGTAAAGTCATTCGATCAGATTGACAACGCTCCTGAAGAGAAGGAAAGAGGTATCACTATCAACACTGCACACGTTGAGTATGAGACCGCTAACCGTCACTATGCACACGTTGACTGCCCGGGACACGCTGACTATGTGAAGAACATGGTAACTGGTGCTGCTCAGATGGATGGTGCTATCATCGTAGTTGCTGCTACTGATGGTCCTATGCCTCAGACTCGCGAGCACATCCTGTTGGCTCGTCAGGTAAACGTTCCTCGCTTGGTTGTATTCATGAACAAGTGCGACCTGGTGGACGATGAAGAAATGTTGGAGTTGGTTGAGATGGAAATGCGCGACCTGCTTGCAGCTTATGAGTTCGATGGTGACAACACTCCTTTCATCCAGGGTTCTGCTCTTGGTGCACTGAACGGTGTAGCTAAGTGGGAAGACAAGGTGATGGAACTGATGGACGCTGTTGACAACTGGATTCCACTGCCTCCACGTGATGTTGACAAACCATTCTTGATGCCTGTTGAGGATATCTTCTCAATCACTGGTCGTGGTACTGTAGCTACTGGTCGTATCGAGGCTGGTCGTATCCATGTAGGTGACGAAGTTGAAATTCTGGGTCTGGGTGAGGACAAGAAGTCAGTTGTTACTGGCGTTGAGATGTTCCGCAAGCTCCTGGATGAGGGTGAAGCTGGTGATAACGTAGGTCTGTTGCTGCGCGGTATCGACAAGAACGAGGTTAAGCGTGGTATGGTGCTCTGCAAGCCAGGTGAAATCAAGCCTCACAAGAAGTTCAAGGCTACTATCTACGTGCTGAAGAAGGAAGAGGGTGGTCGTCATACTCCATTCCACAACCACTATCGTCCTCAGTTCTACCTGCGTACTATGGACTGTACTGGTGAGATCTCTCTGCCAGAAGGTACCGAAATGGTAATGCCAGGTGATAACGTAGAGATTATCGTTGAGTTGATTTACCCAGTTGCTCTGAACGTAGGTCTGCGCTTCGCTATCCGCGAGGGTGGTCGTACCGTAGGTTCTGGTCAGATCACTGAGATTCTTGACGAAGATTAATACATGATACCCTGTCAGTTCCCCAGCCGTAAAAAGCAGGGGAACTGATATACACGGGAGTAGCTCAGTTGGTAGAGTACCGGTCTCCAAAACCGGCTGTCGGGAGTTCGAGCCTCTCCTCCCGTGCTAATAATAATGATATGAATAAGATTATTAATTACGTAAAGGAAACTTACAACGAACTTGTATATAAGGTATCATGGCCTACTTACAAGGAATTGACTAATAGTGCAGTTGCAGTATTATATGCTTCCATACTCATTGCATTAGTAGTATTTGTGATGGATTTCTGTTTCCAGAATGTGATGGAGTTGGTTTATCCAAATTAAAAAACTGATTCGAGAATGTCTGAGATTGAGAAGAAATGGTACGTTATGCGTGCCGTTAGTGGTAAGGAAGCTAAGGTAAAGGAATATATCGAAGCCGATATGAAGAACGGAAGCCTTGGCGATTACGTTTCTCAAGTGTTGATCCCTACCGAGAAGGTTTATCAGGTTCGTAACGGTAAAAAAGTTATGAAAGAGAGAAGTTATCTCCCTGGTTACGTCTTGGTGGAGGTTGCTCTTGTGGGCGAAATTGCACATCATCTCAGAAATACTCCAAATGTACTCGGTTTTTTAGGTGGCATGGACCATCCCACCCCATTAAGGCAATCAGAAGTCAGTCGCATCCTTGGAACATTCGATGCATTGCAGGATACTGAAGAAGATGCAAATATCCCTTATGTTGTCGGTGAGACCGTAAAGGTGAATTACGGTCCGTTCAGCGGATTCAGCGGTGTGATTGAAGAAATCAATACCGAAAAGAAGAGCTTGAAGGTTATGGTGAAGATATTCGGAAGGCCTACACCTCTCGAATTGAACTTTATGCAAGTCGAGAAAGAATGATACTTAGTTGATACGTATCATTTTTTTCTTCTTAATGTTTATATAAAATCTAGTAAAAATGGCTAAAGAAGTTGCTGGACAAATCAAGTTACAGATTAAAGGTGGCGCAGCAAATCCATCACCTCCCGTAGGTCCTGCTTTGGGTTCTAAGGGTATCAACATTATGGATTTTTGCAAGCAATTCAATGCCAGGACTCAGGACAAGGCTGGTAAAGTACTGCCTGTAATTATTACCTATTACACTGACAAGTCTTTCGACTTTGTTGTGAAGACTCCTCCTGTTGCCATCCAGTTGCTGGAAGCAACCAAGTTAAAGGGTGGTTCTGCTGAGCCTAATCGCAAGAAGGTTGCTTCAATCACCTGGGATCAGGTTCGCACTATCGCTCAGGACAAGTTGGTTGACCTTAACTGTTTCACAGTGGAGGCTGCCATGAAGATGGTCGCAGGTACTGCCAGAAGTATGGGTATCACTGTAAAAGGGGAGTTCCCTAGTAATAACTAATAAACTTCAATTAGAATGAGTAAACTGACAAAAAATCAAAAGTTGGCTGCAGGCAAAATTGAAGCAGGGAAAACCTACACTCTCTCTGAGGCTGCGAAGTTGGTTAAGGAAATCACTTATACCAAGTTTGATGCTTCTCTGGATATCGACGTACGTCTGGGCGTTGACCCTCGTAAGTCTAACCAGATGGTGAGAGGCGTGGTATCACTTCCTAACGGTACAGGTAAGGTAGTGCGCGTATTGGCACTTTGTACTCCTGATGTTGAGGCTGCTGCAAAAGAAGCTGGAGCTGATTATGTTGGTCTTGATGACTATATTGCAAAGATCAAAGGTGGATGGACAGACGTGGATGTAATCATCACGATGCCATCTTGTATGGGAAAAATCGGTCCTCTTGGACGTGTACTCGGCCCTCGTGGTTTGATGCCTAATCCTAAGAGTGGTACTGTTACAATGGACGTGGCTAAAGCTGTGAAAGAAGTGAAGCAAGGTAAGATAGACTTTAAGGTGGACAAGACGGGTATCGTTCATGCTTCCATCGGTAAGGTTTCTTTTGCACCAGAGGCAATCTGCCAGAATGCAAAGGAGTTTGTCAATACTTTGATTAAACTGAAGCCAAGTGCAGCTAAGGGAACTTATATTAAGAGTATTTATCTTTCTAGCACGATGAGTGCCGGTATTAAGATTGACCCAAAATCTGTTGATGAAGCTTAATAAAACGGAGTAGTTATGAAAAAGGAAGATAAAGCAAGAATTATTGAAGAACTTACTGCTGTAGTAAAGGATTATCCTCATTTCTATTTGGTTGATACAGCTGGAATGAATGCTGAGGCTACCAGTGCCCTGAGAAGAAAGTGCTTTTCTGAGAACATTAAGCTGGTGGTAGTAAAGAATACATTGTTCCAGAAAGCCTTGGAAAAGCAGGATACTGATTTCTCTCCGCTTTTTGATACGTTGAAAGGCACCACTGCCGTTATGTTCACTGACACAGCGAACAAGCCGGCTAAGATGCTGAAGGATATTAAAGGTGGCGTTCCTAGCCTGAAGGCTGCTTTTGCAGAGGAAGGTTTCTATGTAGGCGCAGACAGATTAGAGGAACTTGTTGCAATCAAGAGCAAGAACGAACTCATCGCCGATGTGGTGGCTATGTTGGAAGGTCCAACTCAGGGTGTTATCTCTGCTTTGGAATCAGGTGCCAACACAATCCATGGCGTGCTTAAGACGCTGGAAGAGCGCTGATTATAAATTAAAGAATTATCATTAAGAAATAACAATTAAAAGTTTTATACAAAATGGCAGATATTAAAGCTATTGCTGAAGAGTTGGTTAACCTTACAGTAAAGGAAGTTCAAGAATTAAAGACAGTCCTGAAGGACGAGTATGGAATTGAGCCTGCTGCTGCAGCTGTTGCAGTTGCTGCTGGTCCTGCTGCTGGTGCTCCAGCTGAGGAAGAGAAGACATCATTTGATGTAGTTTTGAAGAGCGCAGGTGCTGCTAAGCTTCAGGTTGTTAAGGCCGTTAAGGAAGCTTGTGGTCTGGGTTTGAAAGAAGCTAAGGATCTCGTAGATGCAGCTCCTAGCACAGTGAAGGAAGGCGTATCTAAGGACGAGGCTGAGGCACTGAAGGCAGCCCTTGAAGGAGCAGGAGCAGAAGTTGAACTTAAATAAAAAACTATCCTGTTTTTCAGGTAATCTCGGTTAGGAACCCTTTGAAAGGGTTCTTAACCTTTTTGTGTCTTTATTTCTTTTTAAGTTCTACTAATCCATAACCAGATGTCTTCTAATATTGTAAACCAAAGAATTAATTTCGCTTCGACCAAAAGCCCCAGGGAATATCCTGACTTCTTGGAAGTTCAACTGAAGTCGTTCAGAGACTTTTTACAACTAGACACCCCTACTGAAAAACGAAAAAACGAGGGATTGTATAAAGTATTTGCTGAAAACTTTCCTATTGCTGATACAAGAAATAATTTTGTCTTAGAATTTCTGGATTATTACATTGATCCGCCGCATTATACCATTGAAGAGTGTATGGAGCGGGGGCTCACTTATAGTGTCCCATTGAAGGCTAAACTGAAACTGTATTGCACAGATCCTGATCATGAGGATTTCGATACCGTAGTCCAGGATGTCTTTTTAGGAACAATCCCTTATATGACCGACAATGCCACCTTTGTGATCAATGGTGCTGAGCGCGTGATTGTGTCACAGTTGCATCGTTCACCTGGTGTATTCTTCGGTCAGAGTATCCATGCGAATGGATCTAAACTTTATTCTGCACGTATTATCCCATTCAAAGGCTCATGGATTGAGTTTGCTACCGATATAAACAACGTGATGTATGCTTATATCGACAGAAAGAAGAAGTTGCCTGTAACGACGCTGCTTCGTGCCATTGGTTTCGAGACTGATAAGGATATCCTTGAGATATTCAACTTGGCTGAAGAGGTAAAGGTGACTAAGGCCAATCTGAAGGAGATTATGGGTAGAAAACTGGCTGCCCGTGTCTTGAAGTCATGGGTAGAGGATTTCGTAGATGAAGATACTGGTGAGGTGGTTTCCATTGAACGTAATGAGGTGGTTATCGACCGTGAAACCGTTCTTGAGGAAAACCATATTGATATTATCTTGGAGTCAGGTGTTCAGAATATCCTTGTACATAAAGAGGATCCTAACCAGTCTGACTATTCCATTATATATAATACTTTACAAAAAGACCCAAGTAACTCGGAGAAGGAAGCTGTACTGTATATCTACCGTCAGTTGAGAAATGCTGACCCTGCAGATGATGCAAGTGCACGCGAGGTGATTATCAACTTGTTCTTCTCTGAGAAGCGTTACGATTTGGGTGATGTTGGTCGTTATCGTATCAACAAGAAGCTGAACCTTACCACGGATATGAATGTCCGTGTGTTGACAAAGGAGGATATCATTGAGATTATCAAGTATCTGATTGAATTGATCAACTCCAAGGCTGATGTGGATGATATCGATCACTTGAGCAATCGTCGTGTTCGTACAGTAGGCGAGCAGTTGTCCAACCAGTTCTCCATTGGTTTGGCACGTATGTCCCGTACCATCCGTGAGCGCATGAATGTAAGAGACAATGAGGTGTTTACACCTACCGATCTGATTAATGCAAAGACCATCTCTTCTGTGATTAACTCATTCTTCGGTACTAATGCGTTGTCTCAGTTCATGGATCAGACCAACCCATTGGCAGAAATCACGCATAAGCGCAGAATGTCTGCTTTGGGTCCTGGTGGTTTGTCACGTGAGCGTGCCGGTTTCGAGGTGCGTGACGTGCATTATACCCACTATGGTCGTCTTTGTCCTATCGAAACTCCTGAAGGACCGAACATTGGTTTGATTTCTTCCTTGTGTGTATTCGCTAAGATCAATGACTTGGGCTTTATTGAGACTCCATACCGTAAGGTAACTGAAGGTAAGGTGGATCTTTCTCCAGAGGGCTTGATCTACATGACCGCAGAAGAGGAAGAGGAGAAGATTATCGCTCAGGGTAATGCACCATTGGAGGATGACGGTACATTTATCGGTGATAGAATCCAGGGCCGTCAGGATGCTGATTTCCCTGTGGTTTCTCCAGATCAGGTGGACTACATGGACGTTTCTCCACAGCAGATTGCCTCTATTGCTGCTGCATTGATTCCATTCTTGGAGCATGATGATGCTAACCGTGCATTGATGGGATCTAACATGATGCGTCAGGCAGTACCATTGTTGAGAACAGAATCTCCTATTGTAGGTACTGGTATTGAGGCACAGTTGGCTCGTGACTCTCGTACGCAGATAGCTGCAGAGGGTGAGGGCGAAGTGGTGTTCGTAGATTCTACAACCATCAAGATTCTATACGACCGTACTGAGGAAGAAGAATATGTGAGCTTTGAACCTGCTTTGAAGGAATATAAGATTCCTAAGTGGCGCAGGACTAACCAGAGCATGACCATCGACTTGCGTCCTGTATGCAAGAAGGGTGATAGAGTGACGAAGGGCCAGATCCTTACTGAAGGTTATTCTACCGCAGATGGAGAGTTGTCATTAGGTAAGAACTTACTGGTAGCTTACATTCCTTGGAAGGGTTACAACTATGAGGATGCTATCGTGCTGAACGAGCGCATTGTTCGTGAGGATATCATGACTTCTGTGCATGTGGATGAATATTCACTGGAAGTTCGTGAAACCAAGCGTGGCATGGAAGAGCTGACAGCTGATATTCCTAACGTCAGTGAGGAAGCAACAAAGGATTTGGATGAGAATGGTATTGTCCGTATTGGTGCACGTATCGAACCAGGTGATATCATCATCGGTAAGATTACTCCTAAGGGCGAATCTGATCCTTCTCCAGAAGAAAAGTTGCTTCGTGCCATCTTTGGCGACAAGGCTGGTGATGTGAAGGATGCTTCTTTGAAGGCCAACCCATCATTGAGAGGTGTGGTTATCGGTAAGCGTCTGTATTCTCGTGCCATCAAGACTCGTAGTTCTAAACTTGCCGACAAGGCTTTGATGCCTAAACTGGATGAAGAGTTTGAAGAGAAAGTAGCTGCACTCAGAAAGATATTGGTTGAGAAACTCTTGAAGCTGACCGCTAATTTAGTTTCTGATGGCGTGAAGGATTATATGGGAACTGACGTCATTGCTAAGGGTGCGAAGTTCACTGCTTCCAGCTTTGCTAACTTTGACTTTATGGGTGTTCAGCTGAATAACTGGACCAAGGATGAGCATACCAATGATCTGATTCATACATTGGTAATGAATTACATCAGGAAGTACAAAGAGCTTGATGCAGACCTGAAGCGTAAGAAGTTTGCTATTACCATCGGTGATGAGCTTCCATCAGGTATCATTCAGATGGCTAAGGTATATATTGCCAAGAAACGTAAGATCGGCGTTGGTGATAAGATGTCTGGTCGCCATGGTAATAAGGGTATCGTTTCTCGCGTGGTGCGTCAAGAAGATATGCCGTTCTTAGAGGATGGTACTCCTGTAGATATCTGTCTGAACCCATTGGGTGTGCCTTCTCGAATGAATATTGGTCAGATTCTGGAAGCTGTTCTTGGTAGAGCAGGTAGGAAATTAGGCGTGAAGTTTGCTACTCCTATTTTCGACGGTGCTACGATTGATCAGCTGAATGAATGGACAGACAAGGCTGGTTTGCCACGTTATGGAAAAACTACCCTTTATGATGGTGAAACTGGTGAACCATTTGAGCAGCAGGCTACAGTAGGTGTAACCTATATGCTGAAACTGGGTCACATGGTTGATGATAAGATGCACGCCCGTTCTATTGGTCCGTACTCACTTATCACACAGCAGCCTCTGGGTGGTAAGGCACAGTTTGGTGGCCAGCGTTTCGGTGAAATGGAGGTTTGGGCACTTGAGGCATTCGGTGCTGCACATGTATTGCAGGAAATCCTGACAATCAAGTCGGATGATGTGAATGGTCGTTCCAAGGCTTACGAGGCTATCGTGAAGGGTGAGCCTATGCCTACTCCTGGTATTCCTGAATCTCTCAATGTGCTGTTGCATGAATTGAAGGGCTTAGGATTAAGCATACATCTTGAATAATAATTGACAACGATCAAAAAGATATAATAAAGTATGGCTTTTAGAAAAGAAAATAAAGTAAAGACCAATTTCTCCAAGATTTCTATCGGTCTGGCTTCTCCAGAGGAAATCCTTGAGAATTCATTTGGTGAGGTATTGAAGCCTGAAACAATCAACTATCGTACCTATAAACCTGAGCGTGACGGTTTGTTCTGCGAGCGTATCTTTGGTCCGGTAAAGGATTATGAATGTCATTGCGGAAAATACAAGCGCATTCGTTATAAGGGTATAGTTTGTGATCGTTGTGGTGTAGAGGTAACAGAGAAGAAAGTACGTCGTGAGCGTTCCGGACATATCCAGTTGGTTGTTCCCGTAGCTCATATTTGGTACTTCCGTTCTCTTCCTAATAAGATAGGATATCTGTTGGGCTTGCCAACCAAGAAGCTTGATGCTGTCATCTATTATGAGCGCTACATTGTGATTCAGCCAGGTGTGTTGAGCAATGAGGTGGAGCAGTATGACATGCTTGAGGAAAACGAGTATCTGGATTTATTAGATAAACTCCCAAAGGATAATCAGTTCTTGGAGGACACAGATCCTAATAAGTTCATTGCCAAGATGGGTGCAGAGGCCATTTATGACTTGTTGAGCCGTCTTGACTTGGATTCTTTGTCTTATGAATTGAGAAACCGCGCTGGTAGCGATTCTTCTCAGCAGCGTAAGACGGAGGCCTTGAAGCGTCTTCAGGTTGTAGAATCATTCCGCGCATCTAAGGGACGTAACAAGCCAGAATGGATGATTATGAAGATTATCCCTGTCACTCCTCCTGAGCTTCGTCCGTTGGTACCACTGGATGGTGGCCGTTTTGCTACTTCTGACCTGAACGATTTATATCGTCGTGTGATTATCCGTAACAACCGTCTGAAGAGACTGATTGAAATCAAGGCACCTGAAGTAATTCTCCGCAATGAGAAGCGTATGCTCCAGGAGGCTGTTGACTCGTTGTTCGATAACTCTCGTAAGGCAAGTGCAGTGAAATCGGAGTCTAATCGTCCTTTGAAATCTCTTTCTGATAGCTTGAAGGGTAAGCAGGGACGTTTCCGTCAGAACTTGCTGGGTAAGCGTGTGGACTATTCTGCTCGTTCAGTAATTGTGGTAGGTCCTGAACTGAAGATGGGTGAGTGCGGTCTTCCTAAACTGATGGCAGCAGAGCTTTACAAACCATTTATCATCAGAAAACTGATAGAGAGAGGTATTGTGAAGACGGTAAAGAGCGCCAAGAAGATTGTGGATCGTAAAGAGCCTGTTATCTGGGATATCTTAGAATATGTGATGAGAGGTCATCCGGTATTGTTGAACCGTGCTCCTACATTGCACCGCTTGGGTATTCAGGCCTTCCAGCCTAAACTGATTGAAGGTAAGGCTATTCAGCTTCATCCATTGGCATGTACAGCATTTAATGCTGACTTTGATGGTGACCAGATGGCTGTGCATTTGCCATTAAGCAATGAGGCTATCTTGGAAGCTCAGTTGCTGATGCTGGAGCCTCACAATATTCTGAACCCTGCCAATGGTGCGCCTATTACAGTGCCATCACAGGATATGGTTCTTGGTCTTTACTACATCACGAAGCTTCGTAAGGGAGCAAAAGGTGAGGGTCTCACTTTCTATGGTCCTGAAGAGGCAATCATTGCATACAATGAAGGCAAGTGTGACATCCATGCCATTATCAATGTCCTTGTCAATGATGTGGACGAGAATGGTAATCTCGTTAAGAAGTTGATGCGTGAGACTTCTGTGGGTCGTGTATTAGTAAACCAGATTGTTCCTGATGAGGCTGGTTATATCAATACCGTTATCTCAAAGAAATCTCTGCGTGACGTCATCAGCCATGTGATTAAGGTGGCAGGTGTGACCAAGGCTTGCGAATTCTTGGATGGTATCAAAAATATGGGTTACTATATGGCCTTCAAGGGTGGCTTGTCATTTAATCTGGGTGATATTATTATTCCAGAGGAGAAGGCTGCTTTGGTACAAAGGGGTTATGAAGAGGTGGAGCAGGTGATCAATAATTATAACATGGGTTTCATTACTAATAATGAACGTTATAATCAGGTAATTGACATCTGGACACATGTCAACTCAGAACTTTCTAACATCCTGATGAAGACCTTGTCGGCTGATAACGATGGCTTCAACTCTGTATATATGATGCTGGATTCTGGTGCCCGTGGTTCTAAGGAACAGATTCGACAGCTTTCTGGTATGCGTGGTTTGATGGCTAAGCCTCAGAAGGCTGGTGCAGAAGGTGCTCAGATCATTGAGAACCCAATTCTTTCCAACTTTAAGGAAGGTCTTACGGTGTTGGAGTACTTTATCTCTACGCACGGTGCTCGTAAGGGTTTGGCCGATACTGCTTTGAAGACAGCAGATGCTGGATACTTGACCCGTCGTCTTGTGGATGTTTCACACGATGTGATTATCAATGAAGAAGACTGCGGAACGCTGCGTGGTTTGGTTTGCACAGCTCTGAAGAATAATGATGAGGTTGTTGCAACACTGTACGAACGTATCTTGGGTCGTGTGTCTGTACATGATATTATTCATCCTACAACAGGTGAACTGATTGTCGCTGCAGGTGAAGAAATCACTGAAAGTATAGCTCAGATTATTGAAGATTCACCTATCGAGAGCGTAGAAATCCGTTCGGTATTGACTTGCGAGTCAAAGAAAGGTGTATGTGCGAAGTGCTATGGTCGCAATTTGGCAACCAGCAAGATGGTACAGAAGGGTGAGGCTGTAGGTGTCATCGCAGCACAGTCTATTGGTGAGCCTGGTACTCAGTTGACTCTTCGTACATTCCATGCGGGTGGTACAGCAGCTAACATCGCTGCAGATGCTACCATCGTAGCTAAAAATAACTGCAAGGTAGAGTTCGAGGAACTTCGTACGGTGGATATCGTTGATGAAGTTGGCGAACCTGCTAAGTTGGTTGTAAGCCGTTTGACCGAAGCTCGCTTTGTGGATGTAAATACAGGCATCGTACTTTCTACACATACCGTTCCTTATGGTTCTACATTGTATGCAAACGATAAGGAGCAGGTTGAGAAGGGTAAGTTGATTGCTCGTTGGGATCCATTTAATGCAGTGGTTATCACGGAGTCAGCTGGTAAGATCGAATTGGAAGACGTTGTTGAGAATGTCACTTTCAATGTCGAGGTTGATGAATCTACAGGTCTGCGTGAATATATTATCATCGAATCTAAGGATAGAGC
>JAGCFP010000002.1 GCA_017650045.1 Bacteroidaceae bacterium
CATTCCCAAGGTTACTGGACGGGTAGGGTCTTCTCGATGGCAGATATCCTGCAACATCTTTGCCACCTGCAAACCTCCTGGCTGACATTGAGAAGGGACTTCATTACCGATGCTCCACAACATTACGCAAGGATGGTTACGATAGTTGTGCAGCATATTTACCATGTCTTTTTCTGCCCATTCATTAAAAAAGCGGTGATAACCATTCTCACACTTAGCAATGTCCCATTCATCAAAAGGCTCTATCATCATCATGAACCCCATCTCATCGCAAAGATCTACCAATTCTGGAGCTGGCATATTATGACTGGTACGAATGGCATCACAACCCATATCTTTCAGGATAGTGAGTTGACGACGTAAAGCCGCTACATTGATTGCTGCGCCAAGTGGTCCTAAATCATGATGATTGCAAACCCCTTGGAACTTACGCAACTGCCCATTCAAGAAGAAGCCCTTATCTGCAATATATTCCACACTACGAATTCCAAAACGAGTGGTATAGGTATCGGTTTTCTTACCGTCAACATAGATTTCTGACACAGCCTTATATAGACTTGGACTCTCTGGACTCCACAACTCAGGATTTTCCACAATGAGGTTTTGTTCGAAGGCTGTGCGTTGCAGCATACTTTGCGTATTGTCCTTCACTGCCACTTCCTTACCATTAGGAGAAAGGATATGGGTTACGATGCGCACCTCGCCATCTCCTGCGTGCTCCAGAGTCGTCAGCAGTTTCACTGTGGCATAGGCTTTCTCCACATGGGGAGTAGTGACTTGCGTACCCCAAACAGGTACATGCACCTGCTCTGTTTCTATCACATGCACATTGCGGTAAAGACCAGCGCCAGGATACCAACGTGAAGAAAGAGGTCGGTTTTCCAAACGTACAGCCAATTGATTCTCCTCTCCACCTTTATTAATATAAGGTGTCACATCACAATAAAACGAATTATAGCCATAAGGCCAAAATACCGCTTCTTGTCCGTTGACATAAACGCGTGCTTCACTCATGGCTCCATCGAAAAGCAGGGTAACCTGTTTATTTGGATCAGCCTTAAACGTGTTTCGATACCATCCCACACCAACATAAGGTAATCCCCCTGTACGTCCAGTATGTGTCAATGCTTCTGTTTCTCCATTCTGTGTTACAGCTACATTTTGCACGTCATTTGTTCCACTGAAAGGACCATAGATAGCCCAATCATGAGGCACAGTTACCGTTTGCCAAGAATGGTCATCGTAATTCGCTTGCTGGGCACCTACTTGCTCTCCTTTCATGAATTTCCAGCCTTTTTCCAACAGGTATTCGCTGCGTTGCGCCTGCAATCCTGCTGCCATACTCCAAACGAAAGCCAGCAACAATATCTTTCTCATAAACATCAATCTTTCAAAATTTTTGTAAAGATAATTATTTTAAACCACATGCGTACAATGCTATTCAAAAATTACTACATTTGCACATAGATTATGGGATATAGGACAAAAAGAAAAGTAAAGAATCATATGAAAGCAAAACCAGACTTGAACTTTTGGAAACTATGGAACCTTAGTTTCGGTTTTTTCGGAGTGCAGATAGCATACGCCCTCCAGAGTGCTAACATTTCACGAATCTTTGCCACTTTGGGCGCAGATCCTCACGACCTAAGCTATTTCTGGATTCTCCCTCCACTGATGGGAATCTTAGTGCAACCCATTGTGGGAACTTTGAGCGACAAGACCTGGACCCGCTTTGGGCGACGCATACCCTACCTGTTCATCGGTGCTGCAGCTGCAGTGGTAGTTATGTGCCTGCTTCCTAATGCTGGTTCCTTCGGTATGGCTGTTTCAACTGCCATGATATTCGGTTTGTTCGCCCTGATGTTCCTCGATACCAGTATCAACATGGCGATGCAACCTTTCAAGATGCTTGTGGGCGACATGGTCAATGAAAAGCAGAAAGCCAAGGCTTACTCTATCCAGAGCTTCCTCTGCAACGCAGGTTCGCTGGTAGGTTATGTGTTCCCTTTTGTATTCACAGCTATCGGCATCGCTAACACGGCTCCTTCTGGCGTGGTGCCCGATTCTGTTATCTACTCTTTCTATATCGGTGCTGCCATCCTCATCCTTTGTGTGATTTACACCACGTTAAAGGTCAAGGAGTGGAATCCTAAAGAGTACGCGGAGTATAACGCCGTATCTGAAGTAAAGGAAGAAAGCGCCAATTGGATAACCCTCTTGAAGAATGCTCCTGCCACTTTCTGGAAAGTCGGACTGGTACAATTCTTCTGCTGGGCAGCTTTCATGTACATGTGGACCTACACCAATGGTACCATAGCCGACACTGTTTGGGGAACTACAGATGTTGCTTCTGCTGGTTATCAGGAAGCAGGCAACTGGGTGGGTGTGCTCTTTGCCGTACAGGCCATTGGTAGCGTGGTATGGGCAGCCATCCTTCCACAATTCAAGAACGTGAAATTCGCTTATGCACTCAGTCTGGTATTGGGAGGCATTGGTTTTGCTATGGTTCCGTACATACACGACCAATACCTGTTGTTTATACCATTCATTCTGATAGGTTTTGCATGGGCAGCTATGCTTGCCATGCCATTTGCATTAGTGACTAATGCCCTGCAAGGTTATGGTCACATGGGGGTTTACCTTGGACTCTTCAATGGTACGATATGTCTGCCTCAAATCATAGCTGCTGCCTTTGGTGGTGTAGTGCTGTCAATGGTAGGAAGTGCCCAGCGCAATATGATGATTATCGCAGGTGTACTTTTAGTTATTGGAGCTGTCTGTGTATTCTTTATTCACGAAAGGAAAAGGCAGCAGGCAAGTAATTAATAATATCATGTGCTGTAAGGGAGATTTCGCCCAACTTAGTTGCAGCGAGGTCTCCTGCCAATCCGTGGATATAGACACCCAGACGGGCTGCATCCACGGATTTGATGCCTTGTGCCAACAACGCAGTTAAAATGCCTGTGAGCACATCACCACTACCTCCTGTGGCCATACCAGGATTGCCTGTTGGATTAAACCAGCACTGACCATTGGTATCTATCACTGCAGTATAGGCACCTTTCAGGACGATGCATACCTGTGCTTCACGCGCCAGTTCACGAGCTTTCTGTAATCGCTGGTAACTACTCTCGCTACGCCCTACCAATCGATCCATCTCCCCAGGATGAGGAGTTAGGATACTACCGATGGGTAGTCTATAAAGCAAATCGCGTTCTTCACCAAGGATATTGAGTGCATCAGCATCTATCACCATCGGTGTTTGGCAATGGTCTATTAATTCGAACAAAGCAGCACGGGTTTCTGCATGCTTCCCTAACCCTGGACCTATCCCTACTGCCTGATAAGGATCCGTCAGAGGTGCCTCAGAAAAGTAATCGGGGTGAATGTCTACCTGTGTCATCGCCTCAGGTACAGCCGTCTGCACCATAGGATTATTGCATTGTGGCACATGTACAGTGAGTAACCCTACCCCACTGCGCAGACAGGCTCTTGCTGCCAAAATAGAAGCTCCAGCCATACCCAACTGTCCAGCCACAAGCAAGGCACGTCCAAAGTCTCCCTTATGTGCGAAACGGTTTCGGGGGTTCAAGAGGGCATTTATATCTTCCCTCTCTGTCATCGTATAAGGAGTAGGTGTCAGTTCAATACCTTCGGGGTGTAACCCAATGTCAAGCACCTTCCATTCCCCAACCTTAGCAGCGTTTTCTGGTAAAAGAAATGCCAACTTCGGGAACTGGAGGGTTAAAGTAAGTTGGGCAGTGACTACCTGCTGCATGACATTATAACTATTGTCTTCTCCCATCAGTCCTGAAGGGATATCAATGGCAATGACGTATGCAGGAGAGGCATTGATATAGCGTACCACCGCAGCAAAGCCACCACTTAATGGCTTGTTCAATCCACTACCAAAGAGACCGTCAATCACCACATGCTCTTTGGTCAGTATAGGAGGTACAAACTGGTTGGTCACTTCATGATAATCTATACCAGCACCAACAGGAAGTCTATTCCTATTTGTCTGACAACAAGGAGAAAGAGTGCCTTTTGTATTGAAAAGATAGACAGACAAGCGATAGCCCTGTTCTGCCATTAGACGAGAGACTGCCAAAGCATCGCCTCCGTTGTTCCCTGGTCCTGCAAAGACCACAAAGGGTACCTCCGTAGAAAAGCGACTACAAATCTCCTGCGCCAGTGCCTCAGAAGCTCGTTCCATCAGATCGATTTCTGCCACAGGCTCATGCTCGATGGTATAAGCATCGAGTTTCTTCACGCTGAGTGTTGGAAATATCTTCATCATGATGAGCAAAGATAGTATAAAATGGGCATAAGACAAAAAAAATCCTTATCTTTGCGCAGTAAAACCATAGTTTTGCATCCAATAAAATACATACCATGGACATTATTCATATAAAAGACAAAGACTTCAAGGTATCCATCCCTGAAGAAGAGATTCTGAAGCAAGTAGATAGGGTTGCTGCTGAGATTAATCGTGACTTGGCAGGTAAGAACCCACTATTTCTGGCTGTACTGAATGGTTCGTTTATGTTTGCTTCCGACTTGATGAAGCGCCTCACCATTCCATGCGAGATTTCATTTGTGAAGTTAGCTTCTTATCAGGGAGTGACATCCACGGGAGTAGTGCGTGACGTGATTGGTATCAACGAGAATCTTACAGGTCGTACCATTGTCATTGTGGAGGATATCATCGAATCAGGCACCACCATGCTGCACATGTTGGAAACACTTGGCACCTACAGTCCTGAGTCTGTACACATCGCTACCCTGTTGGTAAAGCCAGAGAAGCTGAAGGTAGATTTAAACATCGAGTATGCTGCCATGAACATTCCTAATGACTTCATCGTGGGTTATGGATTGGACTATGATGGTTTTGGGCGCAACTATAAGGACATTTATTCTGTAATTGATTGAGAATTATAATAACATAAAACTAAGAAAAATGCTAAACATTGTGATTTTTGGTGCTCCAGGCTCAGGCAAGGGCACACAGAGTGAAAAGATTGTTGAGAAGTATGGCATCAACCACATTTCTACAGGTGACGTACTTCGCGCAGAGATTAAGAATGGAACTGAGCTGGGCAAGACTGCCAAGAGCTACATAGACCAAGGTCAGTTGATTCCAGATAGTCTGATGGTGGACATTCTGGCAAGTGTGTTCGATAGTTTCGAGGACAGCAAGGGTGTGATTTTCGATGGTTTCCCACGCACAATTGCTCAGGCTGAAGCCCTGAAGCAGATGCTGAAGGATCGTGGACAAGACGTGAGCGTGATGCTGGATCTGGATGTGCCAGAGGATGAGTTGATGACTCGCCTTATCAAACGTGGCAAGGAAAGTGGTCGTGCCGATGATAATGAGGAGACCATCAAGAAACGTCTGATGGTTTACCACAGTCAGACAGCTCCGCTGATCGATTGGTATAAGGCTGATGGTAAGTATCAGCACATCAATGGTCTGGGTGAACTCGACCGTATTTTTGGTGATATCTGCAAAGCGATAGACGAGGTAAAATAAATGGCTGAATCCAATTTCGTCGATTATGTGAAGATCTATTGCCGCTCTGGAAAGGGAGGCAAAGGATCTACACACATGCACAGAGCAAAGTACATGCCTAAGGGTGGTCCCGATGGTGGTGATGGTGGTAGAGGCGGACATGTGATATTGCATGGAAACCGCAACTACTGGACATTGCTGCACCTGAAGTTCAACCGCCATGTGATAGCTGGCAATGGAGAAAATGGTTCTCAGAACAAGAGCACTGGCAAGAAAGGGCAGGACAAGATCATCGATGTACCATGTGGCACTGTGGTCTATAATGCAGAAACGGGAGAATATGTTTGCGATGTGACGGACGACGGACAGAAGGTGATTCTGCTGCGAGGTGGTAAAGGTGGATGGGGCAATGTTCACTTTGCCACAGCTACGCGCCAGGCTCCTGATTTTGCGCAGCCTGGGGAACCCATGCAGGAGATGACAGTTATTCTGGAACTGAAACTGCTGGCCGATGTAGGTTTGGTGGGCTTCCCTAATGCAGGAAAGAGTACCCTGTTGGCTTCCATCACGGCTGCCAAGCCAAAGATAGCCAACTATCCCTTCACTACGATGGAACCAAACCTTGGCATCGTGAATTATCGTGATGGCAAATCCTTTGTGATGGCAGATATCCCTGGCATCATCGAGGGAGCTGCAGAAGGAAGGGGCTTAGGGCTGCGTTTTCTGCGTCACATTGAGCGTAACTCCCTGTTGCTTTTCATGGTACCTGCTGATGCTGACGACATTGCCAAAGAATACGACATTCTGCTGAATGAATTGGTGAAGTTCAATCCTGATATGGCTGATAAGACTAAGGTGTTGGCCATCACCAAATGCGACATGCTGGATCAGGAGTTGATGGATGAGATTGAGCCTACACTACCCGAAGGGATTCCGCATGTGTTCATATCTTCCATCAGTGGACTGGGTATCCAAGTTCTGAAAGACATTCTTTGGGAAGAACTGAACAGCGAGAAGAACATGTTGCATGACAATAGTGAGGCTTTGGCGCATCGCTCTAAGGAAATCACACGCATGCAGCAAGAGATGGAGGATGAAGGTGAAGCCGAGGACATTCTTCCACCTGATGCCAAGAAAACTTACGAAGATTATTCCGAGGAGTTCTGGGATATTGAGGAGGACTTGAAGGACTTCAAGTAAGCGCCTTCCTTATCCGCCACTCTGCTGGATACAGATTATTGGCACGTGAACCAAGGTTTTTAACCAAGCCAAGGGGCGCGTGCCTATTTGTTACCACCACATAGCCACGAGGAGCCTCAGTTAGAGTCAATGCTTCTCTACGCAAGTAGGCGATGGCTTGCTCCTCCGTCAGTTCTACAGATGGGAAAGCCTCCTTATTATATATATGACTTAGTACCAACTCATGCGCAGGAATCAAGTTGCGCCCTTTGACTTCTGCCACCTTCACGCCTGCTTTCAAGATACGCAACGAAGTTCGTAGCGATGAAAGCAAAGGGATATAGGCAGAAGGGAAGGCGAAAATTGCCTCGCCTTCGTTTTGCAACTCATAGCTTTTCAGAGCAGTTACCCAACTACCTGCCTGCTTCACCAAGTCCTTTGGAAGCACCATTGGCTTCTGCTTTTCCTTTTTCTTTGCAGCTTGAGGGGTAAAGGATCGATAATCTGCAACATTCTTTCGCAGCACAGCCATAAAGAAGCCTTCGCCCTTGGTTTTATGAGGCAGGAAACGATAGACAGGAAACGCTTTTTCCGTCAGATTGCCTGTAATGCCCCACGTTGCAGACACCTCCACAGGTAATACTTCCGCGCCCAATTCATCAGCTATCCACGCCACATTATCCTCATCTTCTTGTCTGTTGAAGGTGCAGGTGCTGTAGATCAACAAGCCTCCTGGTTTCAAGGAGGGCCAGATATCACTGAGTATGCGACGCTGGCGTTGCCAACAAAGAGCCACGTTCTCTGGGCTCCACTCATTGATAGCTGTTTCATCCTTGCGAAACATCCCTTCACCAGAGCAAGGAACATCCGTCAGTACCACATCGAACAGATTTTCCTGCGATGTGAAAGCAGAAGGATCATTGTTGGTTACCACCACGTCCGCACTTCCCCATTTACTGAGGTTTTCTGCCAATACCCATGCACGTTGAGGTACTACCTCATTGGCTATCAGCAGACTACCTTCCTTCAATAAGCTCAAAGCATGAGTACTCTTACCACCAGGAGCAGCGCAGAGATCCAGCATCAGCACAGGCTCCTGCACATACTGTTGCATCACCTGTTCCAAGAACATCGATGAAGCTTCTTGCACATAATAGCATCCTGCATGAAAGAGAGGATCAAAGGTAAACGAGGGGCGCTCCTTCAGATAAAGACCTGTGGCACACCAAGGCACAGGCGTGGTTTCCAGAGCATCCATCGAAGCAGCTTTCTGCCTATTCATACGGATACTGACAGGCGCTTGCGTCTGTAAGGCCTCCGCCAGTTGCTGTGTTTCCTCTTCACCCAGCAATGGCTGCATCTGCGCCATGAATGCCTGTGGTAGTTCCATTTCATTTCAATTTAATGCAAAGATAATGAATATACTTCCTTTTACAAAATCTTTGTTTCAGACATGGTGGAGGAATACGAAGAAATACACTATCCCATTGCCACTCCATCATTGGTGGATGTCATGAAATTACGCATGTATGAAATGGGATTAAACCAGACTCGCCTCTCAGAATTGCTTGGCTTAAGCCAAGGCAGAGTCAGCGAGATTCTGACAGGCAAATGTGAGCCTACGTTAAAAGTAGGACGTGATATCAGCAAAAAACTTCATATAGAACCATCCATTGTTCTTGGAGTATAACATAGAGAAATATTGCTATGAAGAAAAAAAACGAAGCACTGCCAGAGCGCTCTCTGCACAGTGCTTCTCACTTGACTTTGAATCTCGCAAACTTCAGTCAATATATATCTTCATGCTTGGGGCTTTATGCTCCCTCACTTTCGTTTTCTTTATATAAGCAAGCGGGGGCTTCACAGCGGCCGCTTGCTGGCGCATTAATAACATCTCTTTGAGATGTGAATTAATATCTTTTGCTTCAAGAATTCTTTTACCCAGAAACATTTGAATCTGGAAATGTACTTGTAGTAAACTGGTTATCCTTATAGAAATGTCCTGTGCTTAAAAGTTCATTATAATTAACTATATATCCAGGATTCGCTTTATTCATTGTATTTCTAGCCGTACCAGTATATCCATTTGTAAGAGTTCCTAACTTACTTTTAACTAAATCATTGCTGGGAGTTTGATTATGGAAATAAATAGTCATAATCAAATGCCCACCAGAATGGTCAAACCCTGTATTATTCGATTTCTGAGTAGAAATGTGACCTTCAGAAGAGCAATTAACTGTTACTACATAGCACACTGCCACAAACTCTTGAGGAGTAAACTCCTGAAGCTCCAGTCTCAGACTTTCAAAGACCTCCTTTTTTACTTTCATTTTCTTTTTTTACCTTTTTATATTTTTACCCAGTTAATAATCTTAATGCGCCCTACCATGAGCATGCTCATAGGTATGGGTATAAATGCTCTACGTGTGAGCATATTTTTTTCTTTAGTTAGGAAAAAATATTTTTCTAACTAAAAAAAATGACTTTCCTCGTGAGAGCGTAAAAACTCCCTCGTGAGGGAGGCCGATTTTGGCACCTTTACTTACGCCCTTCAAACATAGGGTTTGCTTATGCCAAACTACCGTTTTGGTTAAGCCAAACTACCGTTTTGGTTACGGCAAACTCCTTCGTTGGTTACGGCTATCTGGGAGTTTGCTTACGCCAAGCCGATGCTCTTATAATGCGCTACGCTCTTTTTACCTTCACTCTTCACAACGGGGCTGATAACCCATCTCCCTTATGGAGAATCTGCTGTGAAGTGTGGCGTTTCACTCTTCACCACTCTTCACATTGTGTGAAGTGTTGTGAAGTGTTTTCAAGCACTCTTCACGCTTCTAAGCTACTGATTCACACTTACATAAGTAGCCGTTGTGAAGTGTGAAGGTTATTTTCCATTTCCTATCCCCTCTGTATCCCTATTAAAGGAACAGAGAGGTGTAGGATTGGACAGACATATTGAAATATGTTTCGTTTTATAAAATGCTACATGGCTCTTTATTCACTTCTATTGATCATGAACACATAGTGGATAAATATCACAGAATCATCCTTTTTGGATTAGAATCCAAAGGTAATAATCAGATGATCATGAATTATTCTTTACAGAAGATTCTACAATAGTACCTGCAATAACTTGGTTACCTGAACCATTTTTAGAGAAACCAACAACCTTTCCAGCACGTGGAGGTGTAGCTGTCCGATATGATTCATATACAGCTGTACTACCATTTTGAAGATCTGTATGGATTTCAGAGGCTACATTATTATCTGAAGCCCAATAATATCCAATTAATACAGAAATATCCTCTATTGTATAAAGACTTCCATAATTAAAAGTCTGACATGCATGTCCATAATCAGCAGAATCAAGAGAACCTATGATACCTACATCTTCATAGAATTTAGTATTTGATGGAAAAGCATGTGTACCATCCCAGGTGTATGATATTACTGCTTCACATGCAGCCACAAATTCTTGTGCTGCAAATTTTTGCGTCCCGAGCCTTAGGCTCTCCCATTTTTCAATTCTTTTTTCCATAATCTTAGAATTTTATATTAAACATTTTATTTCACTTCTTGTAATATCTGGTAAGCTAAGCAACGCGCCACAAACTGGCGAAGCTCTACCTCCATGTCTGCAGCATTACCCTCGTAACGCTCTTTCAAGGTTTGGAGCACACTGCAGATGCTGTTGGGTGTTTGGAACTGCTCCCAAACGAAACGGCTGCTGCCGTTCAATGACATCATGCCATTGAACTGCTGCGCCATCTCACCTGTGG
>JAGCFP010000014.1 GCA_017650045.1 Bacteroidaceae bacterium
AAAGATAAGATTTTAATTCGGGAATTTTAATATCTCCGAAGTGAAAAACACCTGCAGCTAACGCAGCATCTGCTTTTCCTATAAGAAAAGCATCCTTGAAATGTTCCATAGTACCCGCACCACCACTGGCAATGACTGGAATTGAGAGCAAGTCGGCCATCCGACTCAATGCTTCATTGGCATACCCTTGACGCACACCGTCATGATCCATACTTGTGAAAAGGATTTCACCAGCTCCACGCTCCTGACCTTCAAGAACCCAAGAGAAAAGTTCACGCTCCGTCTCCACACGTCCACCATTCAGATAGCATTTCCAGCCTTGAGGCGTCTGCTTAGCATCAACAGCCAACACACATACCTGACTACCGAAATTGCGTGCAATCTCATCAATCAGTTCGGGATGACGGATGGCGGCAGAATTCACTGAAATTTTATCAGCACCTGCACTAAGCAATCTATCCACATCACTAAGTTCATGAATGCCACCTCCCACAGTGAAAGGGATATTGATATTCTCAGAAATACGCTTCACTAATTCTGTGAATGTTTTTCTGCCTTCGAAGCTAGCAGTAATATCCAAGAATACCAATTCATCCACTCCTTGGTCACTATAAGCACGTGCCAGTTCCACAGGATCACCTGCCTGCCTGAGATTCAGGAAATTGGTACCCTTTACTGTCTGTCCGTCCTTGATGTCAAGGCAAGATATGATTCGTTTAGCTAGCATTTACAACAAACATTATACATTAAACATTTCCAGTTCTTCAAGGGTGATATGCCCTTCATACATGGCTTTACCAAAAATCACGGCAGGAACACCAGCATCCTGCAAACGTCGAATATCATCAGCGTTTCCCACACCTCCACTGGCTATCAGATGGAGTGTTGGGTGCTGTTCCAATATCTCCTGATAAAGCTCCACAGCTGGTCCTTGAAGCATTCCATCCTTACTGATGTCTGTACAAATAACCTTACTGATACCTTTCTCCACATAAGCGGAAATAAAAGGTAGAAGTTCTAAATCGCTGTTTTCCTTCCAACCACTTACTGCCACCTTTTTGTCCTTTGCGTCAGCACCAAGGATGATACGCTCTGTTCCATAAGTTTGCAGCCAACGGCAGAATGTTTCCTGGTCTTTTACAGCAATGCTGCCTCCAGTGATCATTGAAGCCCCACATTCAAAAGCAATGCGTAGATCATCATCTGTCTTCAAGCCTCCTCCAAAATCCACAATAAGGCTCGTATGACTGGTGATTTCCTCCAAAGATCGATAGTTTACGATATGACTGCTTGCAGCACCATCAAGATCTACCACATGGAGTCGACGAATGCCAGCACCTTCCAAGCGTTTTGCAATTTCCAACGGATGCTCATTATATTCTTTTTTCCTTCCATAGTCACCTTGTGAGAGGCGCACGCACTTCCCATCAATTATGTCAATGGCTGGTATTAGTTCTATCTTCATGCACTCAGAGATTTAAGAAGTTCTGCAAGATGCGCTCCCCTACCTTTCCACTCTTTTCTGGATGAAACTGGGTGGCATAGAAATTATCCTTACAGATAGAAGCGGAATAAGGCTGGATATAATTCGTCTCAGCAGCTGTCCAAGGACATAGAGGTACGTAATAGCTATGCACAAAATACACATACTCCTCTTTAATGAAACCATCATAAAGAGGACCCTTGGTATGCGAAATGGTATTCCATCCCATCTGAGGGATTTTATCTTCATGACGTTGACTTTGGAAGCGTCTAACTTCCACATCAAAGATACCAAGGCACTCTGTATCTCCTTCCTCAGAATGATGGCACATCAGTTGCATACCTATGCAGATGCCTAAAGTGGGTTGCTTCAAATTCCTGATAACCTCATCCAATCCTTTTTCTCTCAAGAAACCCATCGTACTGCTGGCCTCACCCTGTCCTGGGAAAACCACCTTATCTGCACGACGAATTACATCATGGTCGGCAGTAAGCAATGGCTCTACACCAAGCCTGCGAAGTGCATTCTCTACAGATCGGATATTTCCTGCATTATAGTCTATGATAGAAACTCTCATCTTTCGTAATTTTACAGGGTGCAAAAATACGAAAATAATTGTGAATTAAGAACTAAAAATTGAAAATTATAACAATTCAGCATCGTCCAACAACAATCCCAAATTACTCATCACTCCAATTCCACGACGGTCAATCCTGCTCCACCAAATTGCACATGCTCATCGTGGTATTGACTTACGTTTGGTACAGTAGCCAAATATTGTCGAATAAGTGAGCGCAGAATGCCGTTTCCTGTACCATGCAATATGCGTACTCGTGGAGCACCTATCAAGATGGCATCATCGATAAAATAAGTCACTGCCTGCAAAGCCTCATCACCACGCATACCACGTACATCTAAGTCCTGACGGAAGTTCAATCGGCGATCATGCATGGTGTCTAAAGTGCCTTCGCTGATGTATGTGCTCTTAGTAAACAATTCATCTTGCTTTGGAGTGACTTTAGCAGGCTCTAAACGATTAATTTTCACTGTTGTCTTAATACTGCCAAAAGCCACGACTGCCTGTTGGTCTTTCACTTCCAACACCTGACCAACGGCCGTCTGCCCTTTCAGTCGCACGTTGCTGCCAACCTCAATTCCATAAATGCGCTCTGCCACTTGATGGGCTTTTTGATCTGTTGCAGACGTTGACTGCTTCTCTCGTTTCTCTTTCTTTTCCTGTTTGCGCTGTTGTCTTAGTCGTAGCTGTTCTATCTTTTTATTAAGTTTCTCTTCTGCTTCTTCACGAGCACGTTCCTCAAGCTCACGTTTGAAATCCTCCAACTCCTGACGAACCTTGCGCGTCTGTTCCCGTTCTGCTTGTTGTTCCTTAATTTCACGGATGGTATTTTCTATCTTCGCGTTGGCATCCTTAACCAACTGTGCAGCCTCTTCGCGTGCCTTTTGCATCAGTTCCTTCCGTTGTTTCTGAAGGTCCTTGAGTTCTTCCTCATACCTATGTATGGTCTCTTCTACTTGACGCTCACGTTGATGGATATTCTGTCGTTTGCTCTCCCAATAACGCTTGTCACGCACGATGTCTTGCAAATACTTATCCGCATTGATATAGTCGCTACCCACTATGTCGCTGGCATCTTTTATCACCTCCTCAGGAAATCCTATTTTACGTGCTATCTCCACAGCAAAAGAACTACCTGGATTACCTATCTGAAGTTGATAAAGTGCCTGCATCAGATGACGGTCGTAAAGCATGGCTCCATTTACCACCCCCTCATGATCCTCTGCAAAGTGCTTTAGATTCTGGTAGTGTGTGGTTATCACGCCATAAGTACCTTTTTCATTGAAGCGTTTCAACACTGCTTCTGCGATGGCTCCACCAATATTAGGCTCTGTACCACTTCCAAACTCGTCGATAAGTATCAGACTCTTACTGTTGCAGCGCTTCATCATCTGTTTCATATTAACCAAATGACTACTATAGGTACTAAGGTCGTCCTCTATGCTCTGCTCATCTCCAATGTCAATGAAGATGCTATTGAATAGTCCTACATGACTGTTCTCTCGCATTGGAACCAGCATGCCGCATTGCAGCATATATTGCAACAGTCCCACCGTCTTCAAGCAAACGGACTTACCTCCAGCATTGGGGCCAGAGATGAGCAAGATGCGTTGTTTCTTGTTTAGTGTGATATCCAGAGGAACTACCTTCTTCCCATGTTTCTGCAACGAGATCTGCAATAGCGGATGCACGGCCATTACCCAGTCTATCATGCGTTTATCTTCCACTTGAGGCAAAGTGCTATTCGTCTGCCTTGCCCATAATGCTTTGGCACGAATAAAGTCTACGTCTGCCAAGAATTCATAACTCTGTAGTACCGTATCAATTGATGGACGCAGATAAGTGCTGAATTCCGTCAAAATACGAAGGATTTCTCTCCGTTCTTCTCCCTCCAATTCACGAATGCGGTTATTGGCTTCCACCACTTCAGCGGGTTCTATGAAAACCGTCCTTCCACTGGCACTCTCATCGTGAACGATACCTTTAATACGACGTTTCAATGCTGGAGCTACAGGAATGACCAAGCGTCCGTCGCGCATGGTTGGAGCCACATCCTTCTCCACTACTCCCTCACTTTGTGCACTGCGTAAGATGCTGTTCAGTATACGAGAGATGCTGCCTACCGTACTTGCCATCTCATGACGGATGCTTGCCAGTATGACCGTAGCACTGTCTTTTATTTTTCCATAAGGGCCTAATATAACATCAATGCGTCGGATAAACTGGGGAAACATTTCCAGATCACTAGCCAATGCTGTCAGACGTGGATAGCGAACTGTTACGCTCTCCCCAGAATCCTCATCGTCTTCCCGCTTTTTTCGCAAGAAGTTCACGATGCTCTGGATAGTTTCCAACGACCGCTTTAAATCAAACAGTTCCTGTTCATCAAGGTAAGTCCCTTCCACACGGATACGCTTCAGAGATGAACGAACGTCAAAATAATAGGTGGCAGGAAAATTCTCCTCTGCTTCCAGAATCTTGACAAATTCAGCCGTCTGCTCCAGTTTCACGATGATTTCCTCATAGTGCTCACTGAAAGCCATCTGCTCCACACGTTCCATGCCAAGGGTACTGAGACACTTGCCTTTCAGCAACTCCCTCACCTGCAGGAATCCTATTTTTTCTTCAAAGTTGTTTGGATATATCATATCAAGCGCCAAGATAGCCTTTTATTACTTGTCAACCAAACCTACCAGCAGGAGCGTCCACTGTAGATTGATAGACAACGATTCTTCGTGCACCAACTCCATTTATGTTCGGACGGTTTTCATCACCATTCAGATTTCTACCAGGAATCCATTTCCCATCCTTGAAGGTTCCTTCTTCAAGAGTATCTAACAGCACTCTTCCTTTAGCTTTGGGATCTTTTGGAGCAAAACTGAGTACTCCGTTAATTGCCACTACATAAAATTCATCTGCACCCGTCTGGATGATAAGAGCACCCGATTGCGTTCTGTTCTGATTTCTAGCCGCAAGTGCAGCATTCTCAGCAGCAAGTTGTTCTTCACCCTGTCCGTAATTGAAGGCGCGCATGCGTTGTGTTGATGAGAATGTGATAATATAATCTCCCATCTCCACACTTGGATTTGGATTTTCTTCTGTCACAAAGAAGCCACGCATCTTATCCGAATTGTAATTGTCAGTTAGCATAGTGCCCATGCCAGAGAGCAGACCATAACACTTCTGGAAGTTAGCATGTTCCTCTGCAGACATGCCACCAGCACCCATACCTTGAGGACCATCAAAACCAAAAGGTGCAAAGCCAAGGGCATCATACTCACCATACGCGTAAAGGGCCTTAGACACATCACTCCTACATTCAGGAATGAAGATAGGGTTTTCGCTAAGTGAGAACTGACTTAAAACCCATTCATATTCATTAATATAAATATCAGGAGCTGTGAAATCTACAGCAGGAGCGGCAGCTCTCCATACATCGATAACTTCAGGGAGAGGACTTCCTGATGGGAAGCCACCAGGTTCTCCCATACCTGGCTGTTTAAGCCAATTGTTCACGTACATCGGAATATTATGTTGAGCCTTACCAGCTGCTGTAATTTCACCCACATACTTGGCATAATAATAGGCTTGGAAAATCTCTTCAGTATAGAAAGGATATTCCTTCCAATCTTCTGTGTTGGAATGACTCTTACCGAAGACTTCTTCCCAAGTTCCTTTAGTTTTATTACCATTGGCAGCCCATACTTTTTCCAATTCTGGGAATAGCTTACCCTTGTGTGCCACCAGATAATTGATAAGATCGGCAGGTACCTGTCCCTTCCAAGCCTTTTCGGCAGGTGCAGAGAAATCTCTTTTAGAGCCTAAGATTCCCATTTCATTTTCCACTTGCATCATGATCACGGTATAATCCTTATCTATCTCACGGATATGACGCATGAGTGCTTCAAAGGCTGCCTTATCTGCATTCTTAGAAGATTCACCAAATGTAGAAAGCACATTCAGAGTCTTGCCATTTTCATCTTTCACGAGTGGATATTTCGAAGGATTTCTCTTGATATAGCTTGGTGCATAGGTAGAATTTCCGTTCTTCCAACTGGCAAACCAGATCATCACCACTTTCATTCCGTTTTCACGGGCATTACGTATCACATGATCCACAGAAGTAAAATCATATTTTCCTGCTTCGCACTCAATGACATCCCATGAACAAGATGCGATGACGGTGTTGAAGTTCGCATCTTTCATCTGCTTCCATACACCAATCTCCTGCATGTAGCTTTCGCTGGTACTCGTAGAGTTGTGCAATTCACCAGTAAACATGACGAAAGGTTTTCCGTCAATCTCAAAGTGAGTGCTTCCGTTTTTCTTCACTAATGAAGGCTGTGCTTGAGCAACCGTGAATAATAACGCGGAAATCATCAATAATAAATAACGCATTCTTTTCATAACGGTATATATTAAAGTTATCGTATAATCTTTTTCTAATGCTGATTCTTGGAAGCTTCTTCAGCATCTATCAGCAGCAAAAATAGCGATTAGTTTCCATATCCACAAATCTGTGGGGATAAAACCTTTTTACATCGCAAAACAATTTTCTTCACTTATTCTGAAATCCTACTGTAAGTTTTTTTTGCTAACTAACAAAAAAAATTTTCTTAACTAAGAAAATAAAATTTTTATATATCTTTGTCGCCAGAAATTGTGAAAACCATAATTGTATCAAGTTTAAAAAAGTAGTTATATGAAAAAGACAGTTTTAGTAACTGGAGCCAATAAAGGTATTGGTTTCGGAATTGCAAAACATTTAGGACTTAGTGGATGGAATATTATTGTTGGCGCTCGCCATCAAGAACGTGCTGAAGCAGCAATCCGCGAACTGAAATCACTGAACATTCACGTACTTGGTTGGGTTCATATCGAATTAGCAGACCTTTCAAGTATATCTGAAGCATCTAAAGTCATAAACGAAAAATATCCAGAGCTTTCACTATTGGTAAACAATGCTGGTATCCCTGGCGATATGAGTGTGGATGGTCAGCACACAGAATTGAGTGACATTAAGGAAACTCTTGACGTGAATTTCATCGGCACCTTTGCACTCACAAAGTCCCTGATGCCTTTGCTTGAGAAAAACAACGGAAGAATTGTCAATGTCACGGTACCATCAGAAATCAGTCCTTATTGGCACCCTTTGGCTTACGTGACAAGTAAGGCTGCGCAGAATGCCATGATGGGCGTTATGGCGATGGAGTTTCAGCAAAATGATATTCCACTGGAAATCTTCTCCGTACATCCAGGACCTACCACTACAGATTTGAACGGGAATATGGCACTTCCTGGTTTCCATGATATTGAAACAGTGGGAAAGAAAATGGCTGAACTTATCAATGACGGTAACAGCCATCAAGGAGAGTTTATCGAACTCTACCCTATCGTGAAGGAGGATTAAGTGGCACTATTTCCTTGAAAGATCCAACTCCATGTAACGTAACGACTGCGCACATGGAGTAACTGATATATAAGCCAGTAAGACAATGCTGGATGTATATTCCAAATAAAAAGCCCTAAGGAACTCCCTTAGGGCTTAACTTTGCGGTGCGTACGAGACTCGAACTCGTGACCCCATGCGTGACAGGCATGTATTCTAACCAACTGAACTAACGCACCAAAATAAATTTTGCTTCTTTTTGATTGACTCGCTACGCTCGTCTATCCCAATCCGCATTTTTTTAATTGATTGACTCGCTACGCTCGTCTATCCCTTGCGGAGAGAGAGGGATTCGAACCCCCGGAACCTCTCAGTTCAACGGTTTTCAAGACCGCCGCTATCGACCACTCAGCC
>JAGCFP010000015.1 GCA_017650045.1 Bacteroidaceae bacterium
AAGAAAGATATGCCTGTGCTCTTGCAGAAAGCGTTGCTTGGTTTTGCTTCAGGCGTCATGGTGGCAGCCTCCGTATGGTCGTTGCTTATCCCCAGCATCGAGATGTCTTCTGAAGCAGGTAAAGGGGCAGTGATTCCTGCTATCATAGGCTTTCTGCTTGGTACGGCATTTCTGTTGTTTATCGATTACATTACTCCCCACCTTCATATAGGCGATGACCATCCAGAAGGTCCTCGCTCCAAACTCTCCCGCACAGCGATGCTCTCACTGGCTGTTACCATTCACAACCTTCCAGAAGGTATGGCTGTAGGTGTGGTTTTGGCAGGTGCCCTTCAGAGTAATCTGGGAATTTCTGCTGCAGGTGCTTTGGCCATGTCGCTTGGTATCGCTATCCAAAACATCCCTGAAGGAGCCATCATCTCTATGCCTATGCGTGCAGAAGGCAACAGCAGAATGCGTTCCTTCCTCTTAGGTAGTCTCAGTGGCATCGTGGAACCTATTGGTGGCCTCTTCGTCATTCTCCTGGCTTCTTTCATGACCCCTATCCTCCCCTACATGTTGGCCTTCGCTGCAGGTGCCATGATGTATGTAGTCATCGAAGAACTGATTCCAGAAACCTCTGAAGGCGAGCACTCCAACCTTGGCACCATTGGTTTCTCCATTGGCTTTGCCCTCATGATGGTGCTCGATGTAGTGCTGGGGTAAACTTGAAACCAATAAATAGACAGAGTTTTTTTAGAAAGAACTCTTGCATATCTCGATTTTTATTGCGTAATTTGTGCAGCATAATTTACGCTGCGCAATTTGCGCAATTAATAACGAGATGATTATGAAAGAGATAGAGAACCCATTCTTAGTGTATGGATATGTAAATCCAGACTACTTTTGCGATAGAAAAGAAGAGACAGAAAGGCTGATTTCAGCCCTTCGAAATGGCAGAATTGTAACGCTGATGAGCCCTCGACGTATGGGAAAGACAGGACTTATCAAGAATGCGTTCTATCATATCCAACAAGAAAATCCAGAAACGGCTTGCTTCTATATAGACATCTTCTCTACGAATTGCCTCAGTGACTTCGTGCAACTATTGGCACAAAGCATTATGGGGCAACTGGATAGTTTCAGCCAAAAGGCATTCTCTACGTTTGCAGCATTTCTGAAAAGCTGTCGATTGGTTTTCTCATCCGATCCTTTGGATGGGAGTCCAAAAGCATCCATTGAGTTTCAGCCTTCTCAAGCTCAGAATACACTCCAGGAAGTGTTTAACTATCTGCAGCAATCGGGCAAGGAATGTTTCATTGCCATTGATGAGTTCCAACAAATCACGGAATATCCTGAGAAGGGTACAGAGGCTCTGCTACGCAGCTACATCCAGTTCCTGCCACATGTTCACTTCATCTTCTCAGGCAGCAAACAACACTTGATGAATGAAATATTCAGCTCAGCCCGTCGCCCATTCTATCGCATTACGGAGAAGATGAATCTTAGTGTTTTGCCTTTTGATACCTACTTCGACTTTGCCCAGCATTGGATGCAGAAAAATGGAAAAACGCTGTCAAAAGATCTTTTTGCTGATATTTACGAGCGTATGGAAGGGCACACTTGGTATATGCAATACATACTGAATCGCCTATATGGACAGCAAGAAACCCTCCTCACTTCTGAGATAGTAAATCAGTGCATCATAGAAATAGTACACTCTGAAACAGATAGTTATCAGCAGATCTACAGCATGCTCACAGACAACCAACGTCGATTACTACGAGCCATTGCACATGAGAGAAAGGTAGAGAGTATCAATGCCTCATCCTTCATTAATCGCTATCAACTTGTAGCTACCAGTAGTGTGAACACAGCCTTGAAAGCTCTGATAAATAAGGAGTTGGTATTTCAATCTGGCAACACATATCAAGTCTACGATCGCTTCATGGCGCTTTGGTTGCAGTCATTGGCTTTGCCCTCATGATGGTGCTCGATGTAGTGCTGGGATGAAAGCATTGCGTAAAAGGGGATGTGTCAAAACAGGCACATCCCCACAGTGAGAAAGAGAGATTATGATTACCGTTTCTCCTCAAACTCTCGAAGCTCTGCAAGATGATGTTCTATTTCCTGCATCATTGCTTTATGCTTTTTCCATCCCAACCATGCTCCAATAATGCCAGAAAGAATGCCAAGGCAAGTGAACATAACACCAATCGCAGTGCCAGGACCCGCAAAATAGAGTGCTAACATGACGCTAAAGACAAACAGGGGGATGCCAATAACAACCGTAAAGATAAACTCATAGAGATAGCATCGCTTGTAATTGGCTAATTGGCGAAGCTGCTCCACTGTTGGCTCCAATACATTGAAATGCGAAAGCACCACTAAACGGCAAGTTACCATCAACAAACCAAGTACGCAGAGACCCTCTAATAAATAGAGAGTTGCATCGCGAAACATACCCTCACCATAAGCAAGAGGTAATACGATACCTGCAATGAACAAAGTGACAAATAAGTTAAACATGGCTCCATGATGGAGTTGCTCATAAGTGGTTTTAGTCTTACTCTTAATAGTTTCAATAAGCACTCTACGATTATATACCTCGCTTTTCGACATTTCTTCATCGATGCGATTCCATTTTTGTTTTAATTCTTCCAAATCCATGATGTAATTCTTTTATTGATTAGACATTTCTTTGAGCTTCGCTTTTACGCGATGGATGCGCATTTTCACACTTGAAAGTGAGAGCCCTAATATTTCAGCGATTTCCTCATATGTCCGCTCATCGAGCCACAACATGATCAGCGCGCGTTCCAATCTGTCAAGGCGACCAATGAGAGCATAGAGTTCCCGAAGATTTTCTTTTCCTTGTACTTCAGGCAATACCTCTGCCATCGAAAGGGTAATAGCAACGGTTTGTGGATGTGACTTTTGACTGCGTAGATAGGTGATGCAGGTGTTCATCGTCACTCGATACACCCATGTAGAAGGCTTGCTCTCACCTCTGAATTTAGGGAAAGCACGCCATAGGTTCAATGCGACTTCTTGATAGAGGTCTGCCAGTGTATCCTCGTCAGTAGCATACATGTAACAGACTTTGTAAATCATCCGTTTATGACGCTCCATGAGGTCGAGGAACTGTTTTTCTTGTTCTGATTGGTTCATTTCTGTTTCCATATTTTACCCCATTAGTCGCACGACAAGCAACAAAGTTACATCATGAAGAGGAAAAAAGTTGAAATAAAAGAAAAAAGATAACGAGCAAAAACTAATCTTCTCGTTAGATAAAATGTAATAGATAGGCAGATAAAAGTGAATCATAACCTTTAACTATGTAATCAAAGTCTTTAACTATGTAATCAGAGCTTATGATTATGTAATCAGAGGCTTTGATTTGCTTTTGTCTGGTTAATATCTTATCTTTGCATCGTGAGAGAAAACCTTTTTACTCACTGAACTATAAGTTTTACTTTATTAAATACCAACTATGGCAAAGTACATCAAACAAGAGATGCCTGATATGAATCATGAGGGCAAGACGAGGGCTTATTATCGCATGAAGGTACAGCGAAATATCTGTACGGATGAATTGGTGAGGCTGATGGTAGCTCATCGCTCTGGTGTCAGTGAAGGGGTGCTGCATGGTGTCCTCATCCAATTGGTGGAGGAAATGGCTTATCAGATGGCAGATGGAAAATCGATCACCATTGAAGGATTAGGAACGTTCAACGCTACCATTGGTGTGCGAAGGGATAAGGAAATGGATGGGATAGAAAACGCTGAGCCTCAGCGCAATGCGTTGAGCCTTGAAGTAAATGGTGTGAACTTTCGCGTAGATAAAGAGTTTGTAAAAAGCATTGACAGACAGTGTCATTTGGAGCGCGGAGGGGTACATCGACTGCATCATTCACCTTATACCAAAGAAGAGCGCTTGGCTTTAGCACAAAAATACCTCGATGAGCATCCGTTGATGCATATCAGCGATTATGCCAAGCTGACGGGTCTTTCACGCACCACAGCCACACTGGAACTTCAAGAATTCAGGCGAGATCCTAAATCGGGTCTCAGCACTAGTGGAAGTAGGCAGAATTCTGTGTATGTAAAAAGAAAAGAGGGAGTATGAAACCATACTCCCTCTTTTCTAAGGGGAATGTCGTTACTTCGTAAGCTTCAAGGCAAAACCACCACCAGGTGCCAGATGGATATTCATCTTACCACCATTGAAGGTAGTCTGCTCACGTACATAGTCGCTGGCCTTACGATCAGAATTCACACCATCCTTAAAGAGATCAGCCTTATAGCTGCCACTAAGGAAGGAGAGATCTACCTCAAGATCGCGTGGAGTCCAATCCGTGATACCACCAATGTACCAAGTATCTCCATTGCGACGAGCTGTGATGATATACTCACCAACCTTACCATCAAGAATGCGCGTCTCATCCCATACAGTAGGCACATTAGCAATGAACTCAGTGCTTTCAGCCTCACGCATATAATTTGTAGGAGAATCGCAAAGCATGTTGAATGGAGAGTCGAAGATCATGTAAAGCGCCAACTGATGGCTGCGAGTACCTTGGCTCATAGGCTCTGAGTTGGAAGGATGGTAGTTGCGACGCGTGGCATTGATCATGGCACCCTGCGTATAATCCATCGGACCAGCCACTTGGCGCAAAAATGGAATCTGCGTATCATACTTCACCATATTGTGAGAGTTAGGACTCCACTTCAGTTGCTCCAAACCATTCACACCCTCGCAATTCAACACATTCGGATAAGTGCGATTCAATCCTGCAGGCTTAAACATGCCATGAAAATCGACAAACATGTGATACTTAGCGCAGAGATCAGCAGCCTTATAGACAAAGTTGGTCATAATCTGATCATCACGATTCATAAAGTCCACCTTAAAGCCCTTCACACCCATATCAGCAAAGTACTTCACCACATTCTCCATATCGCGTGCGAAAGCATAATAACCAGCCCAAAGCACGATGCCCACACCACGAGCCTTGCCATAATCTACCAACTCTTGCAGATTGATTTCAGGCACCACTTGCATAAGATCAGCCTTCAGATTCACTGCCCAACCCTCATCCAGAATCACATACTCGATGCCATACTTTGAGGCAAAGTCGATGTAATACTTATAAGTATCATTATTGATGCCAGCACGGAAAGGCACGCCAGAGATATTCCAATCATTCCACCAATCCCAAGCCACCTTACCAGGCTTAATCCAAGAAGTATCAGCGATGCGTGAAGGCTCAGCCAGTTGGTAATTCAAGGTAGAAGAAGCGATGCCCTTATCGTCAGAAACGATGGCGATGCGCCAAGGGAAAGTGGCAGGGCCATTCATCTTAGCGATGAAGTTCTCACTCTCTCTTACCAACATCTCCAATTGGTTATGTCCACCTTGCTCCATGCGCTTAGGATAAGGAGCATTCATGCCCACCAGTTTCTTGCCATCAGAGCGCAGATAAAGGCCAGGATAGTTCTCAAGATTAGCTTCTGAAATGCAGACCTTCGCCACACCAGCATCCACAATCAATGGCAAGAAAGCCAGATGTTGCTGATTCAGTTCGCTGATCTTACCCTCTGTATAAATGTTTTCAAACGAGTTGGCAAACTGCGAAGCCCAATCGCCATCCTTGCCTGCATTCACATAAGGCACAGTAGCAGTAAAGTCCTGTGGGAATGCATAATTCACACCCTCACTCTCTATCTGGTACTCACCCTTGCGTGTTGTAGAGAAGCGATAAGCCACACCATCGTTGAACACACGAAACTCCACACTCCAATTGCCCTTGAAGTTGAGTGTCATGGCATTGAACATATCATGAATCTCTGTAGAGCGATAGAAAGGCGAAGGGATGTTGCGATGCATGGTCTTCTCACGCTTAGCATTAGCCAGACGTGGCTTTACGCCCCATTCCTCACCCGTTGTAAGCTTCATGGAGAGAGCCGATGGAGCCAATACTTGCTGACCATTCAGCGTAATGTCATACGTCAATTGGTCGCCCACAGTGATAGTGGTTTTCAGCCTTCCGTTAGGAGAGCTGAGCTCATACGTTTTTTGCGCCTGTGCCCCAAAGATGAAGCAGAGGGCAGTCAATAATAAGAGTGTCTTTTTCATATACTTAATCATTTATTATTTACTCAAACTGCGACAAAGTTCCTGGTTCTTCGCCCTTACTTGTGCTTCGTTCATCTTCACCACCTTGCGATCATAAGTCAGCAAGCCATTTACCTCACCCTCACAATCAGTGGTTTGGGTATAGACAGCTGCAGAGAAACCACGCTTCACCAATTCCAGGAGTTGGTCAGCATACTTCAGGTATTCTGCAGTCACCTCCTCACTGCTCTTAAACTGCACATAGCCCCAGTTGCGATCAGCAAACCACAAATGCCCTTCAAGAGCCAAACCAATGCCACCATACTCACCCAGCACATTCACGCGACTGCCATCATAGAGATACATATCAGGTGCAGGATAGTTGTGCAAATCCAGAATATCGCCTGTGGTATAGAAGTTGCCACCACTGGCAGGATTTACCAAGCGTGAAGGGTCATACTGCTTTGTCCACTCCGTGATTTCCTGCGTCTTGAACTGACCCCAAGCCTCGTTGAATGGTACCCAAACTACGATGCAAGGATGTGAGTAAAGGGCATCAATGATTTCTTTCCATTCACGACGATAATTAGCTTCAGATTCTGTACTGCGCTGAAATTCTACCCCTGTGAAATAGTTGTGGTTCTGCCATCTTGGACTACTGTCACCACTTGGCATATCTTGCCAAACGAGGATACCTAGACGATCGCAATGGTAGTACCAACGATCCATCTCTACCTTCACATGCTTGCGAATCATATTGAAGCCCAGGTCCTTGGTCTTCTGGAGGTCGTATGCCAAAGCCTCATCACAAGGAGCAGTGTAAAGTCCATCAGGCCACCAACCTTGATCAAGTGGTCCCATTTGGAACTGATCCTTATTGTTGAGTTGCATACGCCAGATACCATGTTCATCCTTATTTACAGAAATCTTGCGCATAGCAGCATAGCTGTTCACTGCATCTACTTCACGACCATTCTTCAGAAGTCGCACCTTCACTGTATATAGATTAGGAGTATCAGGGGTCCACAACTTCATGTCTGCAGGCATCTGCACCATGATAGGCTGTCCGTTGATGGCTCCGCTTTTTGCAACTTGACGATTGCCATCAAAGACTGTGGCCTCTACTTGAAGACCACGTGTTGAAGCCTCATCCGTTAGCACCTCGATGCTAAGTTGGCGTGCATCAATATCAGGCGTTGTCTTCAAGGCAGCGATATGAACCTCATTTACTGGTTCCAACCAAACAGTCTGCCATATACCCGTCACAGCTGTGTACCAGATACTGTTAGGTTCCGCTACTTGCTTGCCATGAGGCTGATAGCCTTTATCCGTGGGATCCCACACACGCAACGTCAATTCATTGTTGCCCGCTTTCAAGGCATCTGTGATGTCGAAACTGAAAGGTTGGTAACCACCCACATGTCCACCTACATTCATGCCATTTACCCACACATCCGTCTTCCAATCCACTGCGCCAAAGTGCAACAGAATCCTTTTGCCTGCCCATGTTTTAGGGATATCAAATGTACGTTGATACCAAAGCTCTTGATTTGGCGTCACAGTCTTTCCCACACCAGAGAGTGCAGATTCCACAGCAAAAGGCACTAAAATCTGACCATCAAAACTGGTAGGCGTCTGTGCCCCCTTATCTAAAATGGCATAATTCCACAAACCATTCAGGTTTTTCCATTCCGTACGTTCCATGATAGGGCGCGGATACTCTTGCCACACGCTTTGCAGATTGATTTCATCAGCCCATTTAGTCTTGATCTTATCACCTGCAGGACTCCATTGTGCCAGGGCTGAAGCACAAAAAGCCATGCCCATAGTCATTAAGGTAAAGCTTCTTTTCATACTATTATTAAGGTTAATTCATTTTTTCTTTGTACGAAAATACGACTTTTTTACAAAAAGAACTACTTTTTGTCTTTAAAAAGTGAAAGCAGGGCTGAAATTCGATAAAATAAGCATACCTTTAGTTGTGCAGAAGTTACTTTCAATCGGAAAAGTTCAAGTAAACTTGACTTTTCGCTCGTTTATTTGTATCTTTGCGCCCTAATTTACTGATTTATACCATTTACTGAATGAAGACATTTGAAGAATTGGGCGTTTCGGAAGATATTCGACGCGCCATTGAAGAACTGGGTTTTGTTGCCCCTATGCCTGTACAGGAAGAAGTGATTCCGTATCTGTTAGGCGAGAATAATGATGTAATAGCCTTGGCACAAACGGGTACAGGAAAGACGGCTGCCTTCGGATTGCCTATCATTCAGAAAACGGATGTCAGCCTACTTATCCCTCAGTCTCTTATTATCTGTCCAACGCGTGAGCTTTGCCTACAGATAGCAGGCGACTTGAGTGACTATGGCAAATATATCAAAGGACTGCACGTGCTTCCTGTTTATGGTGGTTCTTCCATCGAAAGTCAGATTCGTTCCTTGAAGCGTGGCGTACAAATCATTGTGGCTACTCCTGGACGTTTGCTCGATTTAATGCGTCGTGGGGCTGTTTCTCTTTCCACTGTGCAGAACGTGGTAATGGATGAGGCAGACGAAATGCTCGACATGGGCTTTTCTGAAGACCTGAACGCTATTCTTGCAGATGTACCTGCAGAGCGCAACACATTGATGTTCAGTGCCACCATGAGCAATGAGATAGAGAAGATAGCCAAGACTTATCTGCATGATGCGAAGGAAATCACTATTGGGAAACGCAATGAGAGTACCCACAGCGTGAACCATGTGGCCTATTGCGTGCATGCCAAGGATAAGTATGCAGCCTTGAAACGCATTGTTGATTTCTACCCAGATATCTACGCCATCATTTTCTGTCGTACACGCCTGGAAACCCAGGAAATCGCAGATAAACTCATGCAAGATGGTTATAATGCTGATGCCCTTCATGGCGACCTTTCTCAAGCTGCACGCGACCAAGTAATGCAGAAGTTCCGCATCCGCCATCTGCAACTCTTAGTAGCTACTGATGTGGCTGCACGCGGACTTGATGTTGATGACCTGACACATGTCATCAACTATGGTCTCCCTGACGATATAGAATACTATACCCATCGTAGTGGTCGTACAGGTCGTGCTGGTAAAACTGGTACCAGTATCGCCATCATGAACCTGCGTGAAAAGACCAAGCAACGCAACATAGAACGCGTTATTGGCCATGAATTCAAGCAGGGAGTGATGCCAACTGGTAAGCAGATCTGTGAAAAGCAACTTATGAAAGTGATTGACCAACTCGAGAAAGTGCATGTGAACGAAGAAGACATCACAGACTTCATGCCTGATGTGTATCGTAAACTCGACTGGCTCGATAAGGAGGAACTGATTAAGCGCATGGTATCCTTGGAATTCAATCGTTTCTTAGATTACTACCACGATCGTGAAGAAATAGAGGTTGTAAATGTCGAGAAACCCAAGCGTAAGGAGAAAGCCAAAGAGCCTAAAAAGGGTGGACGCTCACGCATTGCAGAGCCAGGTTATTCACGTTTGTTTATCAATATGGGTAAGACAGATGGCTTCAATCCTAAGGATCTCATGAACCTGCTCAACAAGAATGTACATGGTCATGTGGTGATGGGTAAGATAGACCTCATGCAGAACTTCTCTTTCTTTGAGGTGGAAGAAGGACGTGCAGAGGATGTGGCACGTTACATGACAGGTGCCAATTATCATGGTCGTAAAGTAACTGTGGAACTAACCAACGAAAGTGAGGAAGCTGCTTCCAAGAAAGGCAAGAGTCGCAAATCCAATGCTACTTCTTATCCAGAACGTAAACGTCAGGAACAAGATGGAGGTCGTCGTGGTCGTCAACGTAATCCTGAAAAACCTGCCAAAGAAAAGAAGGCTAAGCCAAGTCGTGAAGAACGTGGCTATACCAAAGCACGTGGACGTAAAGATGATTGGAAACAATTCTTCATCCACGACGATGCTAGTGCTGATGTTTGGGAGAAGGACAAGAAAGGCAAGAAATAAGCCTTGACAAACGCAAATCAAAAGGTATAACTCAATATAAACGGGTAAATCAGCGCTACTTAAGCCGTTTGCGCAGTGTAAGTACATTTTTGCCGCCCTTGAATGCAGAGGTGTCTCCTGCCTTTTCTTTCACGCGCTCATAATTGATGGAATCCATGTACTGGCGAATCATGAAAATGCCAAGACCGCCGATAGGACGATCTTCTGCTGACAGCGTTGTGTCTGCCTTGGCATAGGTAGTAGGATCGAATGGTGCACCATAGTCGGTAATAGTGAACTTCAGGCGCTCTTCATTGGCCTCTGCGTCTATCTGCACTGTGCCCACTGTGCCCTTAGGATAGGCATAGTTCATCACATTGACAACGGCTTCTTCTACAGCAAGATTCATCTCCATGGTCTGACCAGCATCAAACTCCAACGCCTCACAGACTTCATCGATAAAAATAGCCAGCTGTGGAATAGTCTGCACATCGTTTGGCAAGGTAATGCTGCGCTGCAAACGGGCAGAGAGTTTTTTGCGGTTGTAAAGGATAGCAAGCATAGTGAGGTCATCACTCTGCTCTGCGCCTTTCACGAAAGCATTGACCGAATCTGTCATGTGCTTAATGATACCCTTAGGGGTATCTGAAATGATAGACTCCAGCATTCGCTGATCTCCATAGAGCGTACCGTCTGCCTTCATGGCTTCGGTGAGTCCGTCGGTAAAGAGGAAAAGGGTAGTGCCTGCCTCAAGGGTAGTTTCCTGGACTGTATAATCCCAACCCTTCATAATGCCCAGAGGCAGATTGCTGTCGCATTCCAACTCAGTGACCTTGGGTTCGGAACCATTACTGATAAGTATCGGCACCTCATGACCAGCATTACAGTAGCGCAGGAGGCCTGTAGGCAAGTCAAGCACACCTACAAAAAAGGTCACAAAAAGGCTGTTGAGATCGTTCTCTGATCCCGTATTATTGATGGCACTGACGATGCGATGGGGCTTGGTCTCTCGGGCTGAGATGTTGCGGAAAAGCGTGCGTGTGACAGCCATCACGAGGGAGGCCGGAACACCCTTTCCTGCCACATCACCGATGCAGAAGAAGAGTTTCTCATCACGAATATAGAAATCGTAAAGGTCACCTCCAACTTCTTTTGCAGGCACCAGCGTTGCATATATATCCACATCAGTACGCTCAGGGAAAGGAGGAAACTCCTTTGGCAACAAGCCCATCTGGATGGCATTGGCAATCTGCAACTCACTCTCGATGGCGGTCTTCTGCTTCTCGGTAACGGCCAATCGACGGGAATTGCGGATGGAGAGCCAGAGGATGAAACCCATCAAAGCAAGACCTGCCAGCACCATGAACAATAGCCTGAGGCCCAAGGCGCGCAACTCGCCATAGATTTCACTATCGAGGCATACGATGGCCATAGACCAGCCGGTATCTCCCTCTACAGGGGCATAGAATACGTATTTCTTCACGCCAAGGCTGTCGACGATGGTGCCTTGCCCACTCTTGCCTTCCATCATCTCACGGTTAATACGCTCTCTAATGGTATCATTCAGTGAAGCGGTGACTTCCTGGATGGTGCGATTCATGACGTAGCTGTCGATAGGGCAAGCCATGATCCTACCTGTCCGTGAGATCATCAGGTTGAAACTAGAAGGGTAAATGTGCCTGGCATTGATGACCTGCGAAAGCCAATCGAGGGATACATCGGCAGTGAACACACCTACACTTCTACCAGATGCATCGTGAATGGGCACGGAATAGGTGGACATGATGATCTCTCCTCCGCCTTCATCGAAATAGGGTTCACTCCAGCATCCATGCCCTGCTTTCATAGGGGCCGTGTACCACTCCATGGTGTGATAACGGTAGGTGTCGGTGCCCAACTGCTTTTGTTCCAGCCTGCCATTGCTCCTGAACGTATAGGGTGAATATTGTTCGCCTTTCTCGGGGTAATAATAGGGCTCGAAAGCCACGGCGCTACCCATAATGATTTCATTGTCGAGCAGTGTCTTCTCCGTCACCATATACAAGGAGTCTGGCTGTGAAAGGCGTTGCTCCACATCCCACACCATATTGGCCACAGCCACCTCTACGGCCGTCATCACATTCTGAATCTCGAGATCCTTCATATCAAGTTCAGTCTGCGCACGGTGTTCCACCTCTGCACGTATGCCTCTGGTGGCAGATCGGTACTGCATGGCGACGGTGATTTCCATAAGGATAGCAGCAATGACGATCACGGCTATTCCGGGTAGGGAACGGTTTTCTGTACTAAGCTTGCGAATGATGTCTGTCCATTTTTTCATCTAACACGTCATTTACGGGTTAATGTCATTTCACCATCACCTTAAGTTCGTCGTTCCCTGTGCGGGCCTTAAGCCATTCTGTGAGTTTCTCCAGGGTAGCGGCATCGAGGCGCTTGGAGGTGGTCACGATAGCGGTAGGAATGGTATCTGTGCGCAGTGAATCTACATCGTATTCTATGGCTTCCGAGAGAGAGAACGTGCGTATGGTAGGATAGAGCACCTTCAGTTCTGGAATGATGGAATTGCCCAGTTCATCATAGGCCTTAAACTGGCGCAACTTACGCTCCAAAGAGTCTATCTGCACGGCCTGCTGACGCAGGCGTTCTTCGCCATTCTGATAGAAATCTTCCAACACCTTGGAGCGCAGGGTGGTGATGTCTAGGTCGGTACCTGTATTTCCACTCACGCCCTGCAAGATTACGAGGCGCACATTCTCCAAACTATATTCTCCCATCCTGCTGCGTGCGACGGAGATGGTGGAGTCTGGGACTTCCTGGCCAACCATCACGACACGGATCTCGCTGTCCTTGCCCTTGCGGGTGATGCGCTTATCGACTACCTGTGCATTGTCGAACGACAGTTGCTCGCGGATGAAGCGGTTAGCAGCACTATCGAAGTAGGTATCACGCAAGATACCCACTGTGAGGTAGATGGCAGGAATCATAGTGATTACCACTAAGGCTAGAATGTATTTGCGTACTTGCTTCTCGCGGATGGAATCGACCTGCTTCTTCTTCTGGAATCCCAGAAAACGCACACAGAGCAAGGTTGCAGCACAGATAAACACAGAATTGATAAAATAGAGGTAGAACGCGCCCAGGAAATAGACTAAGTTGCCCGTAGCCAAGCCGAAACCAGCCGTACAGAGCGGAGGCATCAGGGCGGTGGCGATGGCAACACCTGGCAGCACATTGCCCTTGTTCTTACTGGTAGTGGCCACGATGCCTGCCAATCCACCCATCAAGGCGATGAATACGTCATAGATGGTAGGCGATGTGCGCGCCAGGAGTTCCGACATATTGCCCGTGACAGGGAAGATCAAGAAGAATAGGGTGGCGGTGATCACACTAAACAGCGTGGTGATGAGGTAGCTCTTCGCTGAGCGCTTCATCAGCTCTATGTCGTTGATGCCCACAGACAGACCTATGCCCATAATAGGTCCCATGAGCGGTGAGATAAGCATGGCACCGATGATCACAGCGGTAGAGTTGACCGTGAGTCCCAAGCTGGCAATGAAGATGGCGAAAATCAACACCCAGAGATTGGTTCCTCTGAACTCTACGCCTTTCTGGATAGAATCTATGGTGTCGGCCTCATGCTCCTTTTCACGTCTCAAATCAAGGTATTCCCTAAAGAATGCCCTGATGGCAAAGATGTTTCTGTCTGGATTGGGGGTAGGCATAGTGCGTAAGTATTATTTAATGAAACGATTAATTATAGGAATGCTCTTTAAAGGTAGGTCTTTCCTGACCAAATAAGCTACGAAAATAAGGAGCAGCAACGTACGGAAGACTAGACGCAGTATTAGATTATTAATAGGTGTATAAACACCTACTATATATAATATGGCTGCCAACAACACATACCCTGCAATAGAGCGCAACGGATATTTAATGGGAAATTTCTTTTGTCCCATAAAGTAAGAGAGCAGCATAGCTGTACCATAACCAGCAAAACCTGCCCATGCGCAGGCATGATAACTGAAGCGAGGAATGAACAACACATTAATGCCAACTAAAACCACACATCCAATCAATGAGAAATAGGCTCCCCACTTGGTCTCATCGATTAACTTATACCAGAAGGAAAGGTTGAAATAGATACCCATGAATATTTCCGCCATCATCACGATAGGCACCACATCCAGTCCTGACCAATAGTCACGACCAATGATATAACGCAGGATATCCAGATAGAACATCACTGCCAGATATGCCAAAAGCGTGAAGATGATAAAAAATTTCATGGCCTCAGCATAGACTTCCTTGTTGTCCTTGTCCTGACTTTTTCCGAAAACAAAAGGCTCGTAAGCATAGCGGAATGCCTGCGTAAGCATCGCCATGATCATGGCTATCTTTACAGCTGCGCCATAGATACCCAGTTGCACAATGCCTTCAGCCTCATCAGGATAAACTTTGGGGAAAATAATCTTGTCTGCTACCTGATTAAGAATACCAGCAATACCCAAAACCAATAATGGCAGACAATAGCGGAACATGCGACGGAACATTTCCTTATCAAACACATAGTTGAAGCCTGTAAACTGTGGCAACAAGCACACCATGATAAGGCTGGTACAAATCAAGTTGATGGCAAACGCAGCACCTGCATCACTGCCCTTTAAACCCTTATAGTAAATAAGGTTGAGGGTGATGCTCAGGAATATAAAGAGCAATTTGAGCGAAGCAAATCGAATAGCTTTCTTCTGATAGCGAAGAAAGGCAAACGGAATGGCCTGTATGGCATCCATCGTCACCACAATCATCATCATTCCCACATACCACGGATGCTCTGCATAACCCATCCATCCTGCAATGGGAGCCAAAAAGAGTAAACCCAAAAGCAGAAATACGGAAGCCCCCATGCTTACAAAAAGCAAAGAAGTGCTATAGACGCGCATAGGCTCATCCTTGCCATTATTGGCAAAGCGGAAGAAGCCTGTTTCCATGCCACAAGTAAGGATAACCAACACCAATGCTACCCATGCATAGACATTAGTCACCACGCCATAGCCGCCACTCTGTGCTGACATGGCTGATGTATGTATAGGCACCAGCAGATAGTTTAGGAACCTGCCTATGATACTACTGAGTCCATAAATCGCAGTATCTTTTGCCAATGATTTTAACGATGCCATCTTTTTCTATTTTATTGAGGATTGAGAATCAATCTTCCTAATGGCAATTCTCAATTTTCAATTTTCAATCAAATAAATCTCTTTCTGCTCCCACCTTGAAGCGTCCAAGGTGTTTGTAAGCCAATTCTGTCACTTCACGTCCTCGAGGAGTACGTTTGATAAAACCTTCTTTAATCAAGAATGGCTCATAGACATCTTCGATAGTACCAGCATCCTCACCAAGTGCTGTTGCAATGGTAGTGATACCCACAGGTCCGCCCTTGAACTTATCGATGATGGTAAGCAATATCTTATTGTCAATCTGATCAAGTCCATATTTATCAATATTGAGTGCACTAAGCGCATAACGGGCTATCTTGAGATCTATCTCTCCCGTTCCCTCTACTTGTGCAAAATCGCGAACGCGACGCAGCAATGCATTGGCTACACGTGGGGTTCCACGACTGCGGGATGCTATCTCTGCAGCTGCCTCTTCTTTGATAGGTACTCCTAAAATGCCTGCTGAGCGCTTCACGATTTTCTTCAACACCACATTGTCGTAGTATTCTAGGTGAAGATTGATACCAAAGCGCGCACGAAGAGGAGCAGTCAGTAAACCACTACGAGTAGTGGCACCAACTAGCGTAAAAGGATTCAGGTCTATCTGTATGCTGCGTGCTGAGGGTCCTTTATCTATCATGATATCGATACGATAATCTTCCATCGCTGAATAGAGGTACTCCTCTACAACAGGAGAAAGACGGTGAATCTCATCGATAAACAACACATCATTAGGTTCTAGGCTGGTAAGGATACCAGCCAAGTCGCCAGGTTTGTCGAGCACAGGACCCGAGCTAATCTTGAATCCTACGCCCAATTCATTGGCAATGATATTGCTCAAAGTGGTCTTTCCCAATCCTGGAGGACCATGTAGCAATGTGTGATCCAAGGCTTCACCACGTAGTTTCGCTGCACGCACGAACACGCGCAGATTGTCCACCACCTGCTCCTGTCCGCTGAAGTCCTCAAAGCGCAAGGGTCGCAAGGCATTCTCAAAGTCCTTGTCACTTGCACTCTGTTGCTGTCTTATGTCAAATTCGTCATTCATTCACTTTACAGATTTGAGTACAAAGATAATATAAACCGAATGCAGAAAGAAAAAATTAGGGCAAAAATGTTTCTCATTTATGGATTGATTTTTACACAAGTCCCCAAATAGCATCACATGATTATGGTATATTGCTGCTGTTTTATCCAATATTAGCACAAATCTTTTGGAGGGAATTCCAAATATCTCTAATTTCGTGCCAACAAATCGATAAAAAGAACAATTATGACAAAGATTGCAAAACAGCTGACAGAGCTCATTGGCAACACCCCGCTTCTGGAGCTCAACAAGTTTTCTAAGGAGAAAGGCATACAAACTCCTTTGGTAGTAAAAGTGGAATTCTTCAACCCTGGAGGCAGTGTGAAAGACCGTATCGCTCTGGCCATGATAGAAGATGCAGAGCAGCGGGGACTGCTGAAACCAGGCGCCACCATCATAGAACCCACCAGTGGAAATACAGGTGTAGGATTAGCATTGGTATCTGCTGTGAAAGGCTATAAACTCATCCTTACCATGCCTGATACGATGAGTGTGGAACGCAGAAATCTGGTAAAAGCCTATGGTGCTGAAGTGCGCTTGACTCCAGGAAAAGACGGCATGGCTGGTGCTATTCGTGCAGCAGAGGAACTGCGTGATTCCATCCCTGGTAGTATCATCTTGCAACAGTTCGAGAATCCTGCCAATCCTGCCAAGCATTATGCCACAACGGGTGTAGAGATTTGGGAGCAGACAGAAGGTAAGATTGATATCTTCGTAGCAGGTGTGGGTACTGGTGGAACAGTATCAGGCGTGGGTAAGCGACTGAAAGAACTGAATCCTCAAATCAAGATTATAGCAGTGGAGCCTAAATCGTCTGCTGTACTTAACGGAGGACCAAGCGGCCCCCATAAGATTCAAGGCATTGGTGCAGGTTTCGTGCCAAAGACCTACGATGCTGACATCATCGATGAAGTTTTTGATGTAGAGAATGATGATGCTATTCGTACAGGACGAGAATTGGCCAAAACAGAAGGATTGCTTGTGGGAATCTCTGCTGGTGCTGCTGCTTTTGCTGCTGCAGAGATAGCAAAGCGACCAGAAAATCAAGGTAAGCGCATCGTGGCGCTATTGCCAGATACTGGCGAGCGTTATCTCTCCACTGTGCTTTATGCTTTCGATGAGTATCCGTTGTAAATTGTTTGTTATATATCCGCTACGTTTCCTTGAGGTTTATTGCCAACAAGGAAAGTAGCGGATTATATTTTGGCCAAGTTTTCCAATGCTTTGGCATCAAGGCGATAGACAGTCCATTGGTCCATTGGTATGGCTCCTAATGAGAGATAGAAATCGATGCTGGGCTTGTTCCAATCAAGGCATGTCCACTCCATTCTTCCACAATGCCTTTCACGAGCGATTCCTACCAAGTGTAACAGCAAGGCCTTTCCATAACCCTGTCCACGATATTCAGGCCATACGAAAAGATCCTCCAAATAAAGTCCAGAGTGTCCTAAGAACGTAGAGAAATTGAAGAAATACAATGCGAAGCCCACTTCGCGTCCATCTACCACAGCAAATACAGCCTCAGCCCTTTGATGGTCGAACATCTCGCTTTCTAAAGTTGCAAAATCTGCAATGACTTCATTCTCCAACTCTTCATATCTGGCGATGCCTTTGATAAACTCTAACAGCAACGCCACATCCTTGCGCTCTGCTTTCCGAATTGTAAAATTCTGCTCCATTTATAATCTTTGTTCGTTAGTGGCTAATACTACTCCTTTACATCGACTTACAACTTAATCTTGCGCCACAGCCATCGTGGGATAAGGCGCCAGAAAAAAGTGAGAATACGATAGCGACAATCTATCACGCGGACATGACGACCTCTATAGATAGAACGAACAATGTCACGCGCCACCGTTTCAGGCTTCATCAACATGGGATAATGGAAAGAGCCATTTAGTAAAGCTGTATCCACAAAACCTGGACGAATGTCCGTGAAGCGGATATTCAGACTCCTTTGATGGGCTTGCTGCTCCAATGCCTGCAGATAGCTTGACTGTAGGGCTTTTGTGGCAGAATAGGAAGGAGCAGGACCTAATCCTTTAGTACCCGCAATTGAAGTAATGGCAGCAATGTGTCCTCCCCCTCGTTCTGCAAAGTATCTGTATGCTGTACCAATCATCCGAGTGAAACCAACGGCATTCGTTTCCATCGTTTGCAGCTCAATGTCTGGCTCTAAAGTACGGTTTTGCCTGCCTATACCTGAGGCGTGAAAGTACAGATCCATCCCTCCAAGTTTCTCAATAAGACTCAAGAGCAACTCACTGGCATCCGACTTTGTCACATCAATAGCCATCACCTCTATACAATCTGGTGCCAGAGCTTTCAAATCCTGTAATTGTTGCTCCCGTCGTGCAGCTATTCCCAAGTGCCAACCATCGGCCAGTAACAACTTTGCCACTTCCAGTCCTATACCAGAACTGGCACCCATAATGATTGCTTTCCCGTCCATAAAACTATGCATCTGTAATTCGCTTGCTGCAAATGTAATATTTTATTGCTAACTAGAAAAATTTTAATTCCTAATTAGGAAAAAAGATTACGGCTAACTACAACGTATGTTACGGCTATCTATCCCTTGCCTTACGGGTACCTTTTTTTCCTGTGCGTACAAAAATTTGTTTCTGTGCGTAAGCGCAAATTTTTCTACGTGTAGGCGTAATAACGGTACTAATCAATGCTATCTTTGGAGATATGGCAGATTATCTTTATATTCGCACCCAAAACGAAACAAATATTAAGCATGGAACTGAACGAACTGATCAAAGACTGCTCGAAGAGGCAGAAAAAAGGATTGCACTTTATTCTGGCATCCATCGTCATTTGGGGCTTGATACTGATAGTGCACCTCACAGGCATGACGATAGAACAGAAGAATCTATTTACATTTTGTTGCTCTGCTGTGCTGTTCCCTTTAGCATGGATGTTTTCAAAATGGCTGAAGATCGATTTTGAAGGCAAGGGCAATCCACTCACGAAGGCAGGCATCTTGTTTTCTATCAATCAGTTGCTTTACATCCTCATCGTAATGTGGGTGTTTACTGCTGTGCCAGAAAAGATGGTGATGGTCTATGCGATGGTCTTTGGAGCTCATCTCATGCCATTTTCTTGGCTTTATCAGTCGAAGAGCTACCTCGTACTTTCCATCTTCATCCCTATTTTCGCACTTGTCATCGGATTGATGTATCCCCCACAAGTATTAGCAGGATTGATGGCCATCATCGAGGTGGTGTTCGCCATATGTCTGTTCCATGAATGTAAAAAAATGCAATGATTATGGCGAGTAATGCAGACTTTGTACAATACATCGCCGACCAATGTGCGGAAGCTGGCGAGATAGTGACAAGAAAGATGTTTGGCGACTATGGCATCTATTGCAACGGCAAGATTTTTGGTCTTATCTGTGATGATCGTTTCTATCTGAAGCCTACAGATACAGGAAAGGCACTGTTGAGAAAACTGGATCTTCGTCCGCCTTATGAGGGTGCCAAGGATTATTTCTACATCGAGGAAGTGGACGATCATGAATACTTGTCCAATCTTGTACGTGCTACTTGCAAAGCATTGCCAGAGCCAAAACCAAAGAAAAAGTGAAATGTATAGCAACTTTCTGAGGATAAGATCTGTCTAATACAAAATAAGATTTGTGATGAAGACAATAAGAATGACTACACTCTGCATAATCTGCTGCTTGATGATTAGTTGCAGTTGGTTTGAAGACACCACTACTCCAGAAGGTTATGTGAAACACTGCATACGCCTTATGGATAAAAACGGACTTTATGCAGAGGGAGAAGCGTGGCAAGCGATGAAGCAGCAAACGCTGAAAAAGGCTTCGCAAATTACTACCTTGGAAGAAGCTCATAAGCTGGTTTCTGAAGCTGTACATATAGCAGGAGGCAAACATTCCGTTCTGAACCCTCCTGTAGAAGAAAGGAAAAACGTTTCAGAGGTAGAGAATGTGCGTACATTCGGGACTCCTACGGCAGGATATGCCAGTGCCAACATTCCTTACCAACTTTCTGATGGCTATACATTGGTGTTAACTATCGGGCAGGATGTGGCACGCACTGGTGAAGTATTTTGCGATGATCCCATCGCTCCTGATATAGAGACAGAAACTCCTCTGGAGGATGCAGTAAATTGGATAATCATGAATTATTAAAATATGAAAAGGACAATTATTTTAGGAACATTATTGCTGCTGTTGGTTATTGGTGCTAAAGCACAAACCAACCTTGTTGGTCGTGTATATTCCAATCCTAACATCATGGAAGGCATGATAGAAGAGAAACTGAAAGAAGTTGATCTTGATAAGGAAATAGACAAAGCCATCGCTGATGCTGAAAAGGAGAGAGGCAGGAAACTGACTGACAAGGAAATGGCGGAGGTTCGTGAAAAGGCAGAAGAAACCAAAAAGATGGCGGAAGCTATCGCCAAAGGTATGACCACTGCCATCTCTGTGGAATTCAAGAATGAAACGGAGGCTATCTATCGCTTAAAGATGAAGATAGACGATAACGCCATGAAGGCTGCAGGCATGAGTTGGCTGAAACGTCAGGCTCTGAAGGCTTCCCTGGCATTGGCTCCAGAATCGGAGAAAGGCACTTATTCTGTACAAGGTGATCTCGTCATCATGACATTGGATGGAGACCAAGACACCTTGCGTCTGAGTCCAGATCGCACGCAGATCTTTGGAAAAATGGATAAAGAGACCCCTTTCACACTAACTTTGACGAAATAAAATGTATAAAGTGCGCATCACAGCCATTCGCCAAACGGTGTATACAGATTTAATGGCGAAGTACGAGAACCCCATCGAGCATACCTGCAGTGTGCTTGAAGGACAGCAATGGATTTCAGAGAATGGGCAGTGTCCTGATGGATTATGTCCTTCTGCTTGGGGCTCTATGCGTGAGTTTGTGGAGGCTTTGGCACGTGGTGAAAGCAACTTCTACGATGGTTGGATGCAGAATCCCAAGAGTGCGATGATCAGTTGCAACGATGGTTTTCGTCCGTTTAGTTTTTATCTGGAAGTAGTGGAAGATTAACAAATAATATGTATCTATGAACATCATTTTTGACGAGGCCAACCAGAATGATATAGACGAACTTGTTCGCCTAAGATTGGCATTTATCACTGAAGATGCAGGAGCTTTATCAAGTCGTCAGAAACAATGCATAGAACAACAATTACCAGATTATTTTAATCGGAAACTGGGAAAAGAACTTATTGCATTCGTAGCAAGAGATGAAGAACGCATCGTTGCTGTTGCCTACCTACATCTGATTGAAATGCCAGCAAACGCAAGGCTTCTGAATGGTCTATATGGTGAGGTGCTCAACGTATACACTCTGCCAGAATATAGAGGAAAAGGCCTGTGCACAAAATTGATGCAACAGCTCATAGAATATGGCAAGAAACGCGGATTAGGATGTATTGATCTCAGTGCCACAGAGAATGGATATCCCATCTATACAAAACTGGGATTTAAGGAAAAAGAACAGAATTATATAGACATGCGGATATATATTCCATAAATTCGCCATGCAAACCAAAAAAGAAGAAGAAAAACTTGTTTATAAACTAATAACTTGTAACTTTGCAAAGTTAAACTGCACTCATTTGCATTAAAAAAATGTTATTATGAGTATCAGAAATAAAATATATCAACTGATAGGGCCTAATAGTTTCGACAACGATAATATTTGGTCCTCGATTTATCATTGGGTGATGTTCATCGTAATTCTGGTGAGCATTATACCTTTGATGTTTCGTAATCAGCCTCATTATTTCTGGTATTTCGACATTATTCCTGCAATTCTCTTTATTATTGACTATATTCTTAGGTGGATGACAGCAGACCTAAACCTGAAAATGGGATGGAAATCATTCTTGGTGTATCCATTTACTCCAATGGCCATTATCGACTTACTGTCTATCTTGCCTACTGCCCATGTGCTGAATCCGGCATTCAAGACTACTCGTATGGTACGACTGCTGCGCATCGTACGCGTTATAAAATTTATACGCTACTTCGAGCCTCTGGATATCATCTCTACCGTAGTTCGCAAGCAACGACGTATTCTTTGTACAGTTGCTTCTTTAGCCGTATTCTATACGTTTATCACTGCACTGATCATGTTCAATGCCGAAGAGGAAATCAACCCCGATACTGGCGAATACCTGTTCAGTTCCTTTTTTGATGCGCTCTATTGGGCTGCCTGCACATTGACAACAGTGGGTTATGGTGACCTGTATCCTATATCAGATTTAGGACGTCTTATCAGTATGATATCAGCCTTTGTGGGCATTGCCATTATAGCCTTACCCTCTGGTGTCATCACTGCAGGTTATCTTGAAGAACTGAAGATCAAGCGCGAACAGAAAGAGGCAAAAAAGATTAACAAACAACCGACTGACCAACAACTATGAAACTGCTAAACAAAATAAAGAAGTTTTTCAATGAGAACTTGCATCTCATGTTCCATCGAGACCATATCATCGTGGTGTTGTTGGCATGGGCGATTGCAGGTTTCTGGGCAGCCTTTTTCGTTAACTTCTCTATCTTTGACCCTGTGAATCGTGCATTAAGCGATTTTAAGATGACAGACATCTACTTTGCCATTCAGCGTATGGGGCATCAAGTAAACTGGAGTAACGACATCGTTTTGATTGATATTACCGAGCAATATAATCGTGATGAAATAGCTCATACTATTGAGCAGGTCGCTGCTTGCGAACCTAAAACGGTGATGATGGACCTTATTTTTGAGAAAGAAGGAGATGACCTTGTTGCAAATGGCGAACTAATCAGTGCCATTGACCAAGTCCCAGATGCTGTACTCTCATGTAAACTCATCGCCTCATCCGAAAAACGCGGTGTATTCGTAGACTGTATAAAATCTTTCTTTGAAGATTTTGGTGACTATACGTGGGCATACAGCAATGTAACCAAAAAAGAAGCGAACTCTAATCTACGCGATTACACGATGTATCAAAGCTTAGATACGACCACTTATTATTCACTGGCGTATTTGTCGGCTTGTCATTATTTAGGCAAACAGCCAAAGAAAGAGAGCAACAACCAGCGTACTATCATATATTCGGACACAGAGTTCCCTGTAGTGCATTTTGATTCTATCATGCAAAACAAAGCACTTATAAAGAATCGTCTTGCCATCATAGGAACGATGAATGAGGAAGCAGACATGCATTTCACTCCTGTAGGGAAGATGCCCGGAATGAAAACGCAGGCCTATGCTGCACATACTTATATGTACCATCACAATATTTCAATCATGTCGAATGCTTTATCGTGGATATTTACTGTCATAATCTGTCTTATTGCAGCTTATTTAGGAATGCTTGCTAAATTGAAATCACCACGATTCTACATTTACTGGACGAAATTGATATATTTGATTATCTGTACTATCATGGCATGGATAGGTTTCATTTGTTTCGTGAAATATGACTATGATATTTCATTATTGCTGCCATTATTAGGAGTAGCATTCATGGAACGAGGACGTATCCACTATATGTGGTTTATTGACTATTGTACCATTCATCCTCAATGGAAGCGATTGTACAAGTTTGCCTCTGAATCTGTTTATTTTAAACCCCCAAAATAAATCCTATAAGAAGTATGAAAAAGATATGTTACATTCTTTTACTGTTGATGATAGGAGTACACTCAACCAACGCTCAACAGACAGCAGATGAGTTGCTAAAGAAAGGCGATTCGCTTTATGAGCAAAAAAAATTCCAAGAGGCTGTTGATTGCTATAAGCAAGCTGCTCAACAGGGTAATGTTGAAGCTCAGTTCAATTTGGGATATGCTTTATATAATGGTGAAGGGGTGGATAAAGACTATGCTTCAGCAGCTATGTGGTTTAAACGAGCTGCAAGACAGAACTTTGCCAAAGCCCAATACAACCTTGCATACTGCTATATGAATGGCCGTGGAGTACCAACCGATTATGACAAGGCACTGAGATACCTCACGGATGCTGCAAATAACGGAAATCAAAATGCTCAGCTTACCATGGCAGAATGCTATGAGAAAGGCGTGCTAACCATCCAAGACCAACGATTAAGCCAACTCTGGAAAGATAAGGCTGCTGGCAAATATAATGGAGTCATAGAGTCTCCTGAATTGGAAGAGATTGCCCAAGCAGCTCCTTCGCCAACTACCACAGAGCCTAAGCAAGAAGACTTGGATCCAAATTCTGAAATCGTGATAGATCTTGGAGAACCAGAAGTAGCACAGAATACTCCTGCTAAACCTACAACTCCAGCACAACCAACTCAACAGGCGTCACAAGCATCATCTACAAAAGTAGTGCGCGCCACACCTCCAGAGGTAAAGATTCTTTATCCTGAAGATCAGAGTTTCTTCCATACCGAGACTATCAAACTGAAATATCAGTTACTAGCACAAGGATTGGAAAACGAAACGAAGATAACCGTGATGGTAGATGGGCAGAAACAGCCAACTGATCGTGCTGTACGTGCTGCTAATACGATTGACGTAGACCTTCCTAATCGCGACTGCACAGTAACTATTTATGCACAGAATGAGAATGGAAACAGTGAACCTACCTCTATTCGTCTCATTAGAGAAAGTCTACCAACACAACTGCCAAGGCTTTTTGCTATTTGTTTAGGCGTAGGTGACTATAACGACCCTCAATTACCGAAACTTAAATACACGACTAAGGATGCTCAAGATTTTGCAAATGCTCTTATGACCAAGAAAGGTTTGCCATATCAAGAGGTACAAGTTAAAGTACTCACAGATCAAGAGTGTACCCGTGATGACTTCTTTGAAGCCATGGAATGGTTGAAACAAGAAGCCTCGCCTAATGATATTTGTGTATTTTTCTATGCAGGCCACGGTTTCCGGGATGAAAAAGACCGTTTCTATTTCATGAACTACGGTAGTAGCACAAGCAAACTATACAATTGTTTCAGTAGTAATGATTTTAGAACTGCCTGCGAAGACATCAACAGCAAGTTCATTGTATTAGTGGACGCTTGCTATTCAGGAGCGTTAATGGGAGGCGATCGTTCTGCTGCTACTTCACACTTCGTTGAACAATTACGTCGTACTAAGAATGGTATGGTGATGTACGCCTCTAGTGCCAGCGATACCAAATCAAAAGAGAATGAAGAGTGGAAAAACGGAGCTTTCACTAAGGCACTTTGTGAGGCATTTAACGGTGCTGCACGTACGCCTGAAGATGAAGGTCTCTCTACACAACAACTTGACCAATTTCTCTATAAAGAAGTACGAAAACTGACTGATTTTAAACAAACTCCAATATTTATGAACCCAAATGGAATGGAACCATTTTACATCTTTACATATGAAAAATAAGAATACCAATTTGAAAAGATGGCTTATGGCCTTGATGTTGGCTTTACCTTTATGTGTATTCGCTGACGATTATTTAGTATATTCAGTTGTTGGAAGTGCAAAACTCTCACAAGGAGGCAAGGAGGTTGGTTTGCAACCAAGCCAGAGTCTCACTTCCAATTCAAGACTGATTATAGGTGACGAAAGTGCTGTAACAGTACTAGATGAAACTAACAGTAAGATGTATTCTTTTACAAAAGTAGGGAGCTCTACTGTTAGTGAACTTGTTGCTTCTGCAAATGAACCAAAGAGTCTTTCGAAGCAGTACCTCAGTTACATGGTTAAACAGATCTTCTCTAAGGAAAGCAAGAATCTGTCACACCCAAATACCTACATGCAGTCAACTGCCACTTCATATCGTGCTACTTCAACTGACTCATTGCTGTTGAATAAGATCAGCAATATGTTCCCAAGTGGCGTTCCTGTAGAAAGCAGTGTTATTCAACCACAACAACTTGTCAGTTCCGATCTTGACGTGCGATTTGAATTGATTAACGCGACAACAGGACTCCCTATTAATCGCGAAGTGGACGTTAATACCAGTTGCTACATCCGTGTAACAAATGACACACAGGAGCCTCTGTATGTTAATGTCTTAGACATAGATACTGCTGGTAATAAATACCTCGTTCTTCCTGTTGATGAGGCAGCTATATGCGCACACCTATTAGTACCAGCACGCAGTACTGTGTCTTTCAAATCAGAACCTTTTGAGTTTACTGAACCAAAATCAAAAGAAACCTTTTTGCTTATAGCTACTGAAGAACCCGTAGATTTCAGTATACTGATGAGTCCTATTCAGGGAAATGGAGGAAAAGAACTGAAATCGGGCATTTATCGTTTGTTCTACGAAACCAAATAAATAGAAATCGGTCATGAGTAAGAAGATCTTCATATACTTTTGTGCAGTACTCATCCTGAGCACTGGTACTATCTTTGCACAAGAACGTGACAAGAAGGTTGCTGACGATCTGCTTTATGAACAACTTTGTGCTAATAATACGACGGAAAATTTTCATGCACCATTCAAAGTATCAGCGCAAAAACTGAAAAACACAAAGGAAAAAGGCATCTTCCTACTACAAGGTGATACCTTTCAAATTCGTTCGCTTTCTACCGATTGTTATGTACGTAAACAAAATGGCGAGTATGTTCCGATTTTTGATGCTAAATATCCGATGGAATCATTTATTTCTTTGCTACTGAATCGCGTAAATAAAAATAATCTGATAATTAGCATTAATCAGCATCTTTATGGGGGGGCCAAAAAAGTACCACCAATGCCTATGCAAAACATTTATGACTTGCTATCACGTAATATGGATGCATATTGTAGTGTGACTGAAACCAATAAAGAGCATCTGAAAGCTTTACTTGTCTTTCATCACCAGAAAATAGACTTCATCCACATGTTTATAATTACCATTCCTACCAACCAATTATTTAAAAATGGGGGTATGGTTACTGCAGAACTATATGGCAATATTCCGCAGAAGAATGTAAAATCTCTCTTTTCTAATTATAAACAAGCAGATGCACAATATCCTGTTGAATACTAATTAAAATATAATGATAAAATGAAAACTTTTAGACTTAAACAATTGATAATAGTATGGCTTCTGGCAATCGTTGGCATGCCTGTCTTTGCTGATGGTCCTACCTTCAAAATAGCAGATGGGGCTGTTGATGCTGTCGTCAAGGAACACATGGAGACGAATGTCAATGCAATGATAGCGTTATTCAAGCAGGCAGCAGATGACCAACAAGAAAAGATAAAATTGCCAAAAGAGAATTTTACTCAACAGGCCATTGATGATATCCAAGACATGTGGAAAGCCAGCGCTATGAGCTGCCCGCCAATGGATATCAGGAGTCGATGCTTAAGAACCTCTTCTGGCTATCAGGTTCGTGGAATTCCTATAGATCTTGTAGAAGCAGATCCAGAAGAATCTCGCCAAGAGTTAACTATTGATTTCACTTCTGATGGTAAAATCAGCGGTGTATCTATCTCTATAGACTTACATCGGTACGAAGAAATCATGGCAGAGAAATCTAGTGATCTGGATTATGAACGTCGTCAGATTATTGTTGACTTTGTAGAGAATTTCCGTACTGCATACAATCGTAAAGATTTACCACTGCTCACCAGTGTTTATTCTGACAAGGCTTTGATTATTACTGGTCGTGTAATTAAAGAAAAGCCAAACAGCGAACTTGATCGCCTGACTCTTAATAACAATAAGGTGGTATATACCAAACAAACAAAGCAGGAGTATCTCACTAATCTGGCACGTGTATTTAGAAACACTAAATATATCAACGTGAAGTTTGATGAGATTGAGGTTGTTCAACATCCTAAATACGATGATATATATGGTGTGACACTGAAACAAGATTGGCATACCGATCGCTATAGTGATGAAGGCTATCTTTTCTTAATGATTGACTTCAGAGATGAAAATAATCCTTTAATTCAAGTTCGTACTTGGCAACCATACAAGAGTTCCGATGGTCAAGTGGTTACCAAACGTGAAGATGTTTACCATTTAGGATCTTTCAGAATTGTAAGATAACGATAGTATTATAATAGAAAAGTGGGGATGGCTAACCATCCCCACTTCTTTTTTATAAAATAGACGAATGTTAGAAAGCAAAACCTATACCGAAGCTTACTACACTCTTGCCCATGAAATCCTGCAATGCATTATTCAAAGCAAAGCGATAATGGTAGCTTGCGCGCACAGCGAAATAACTATATTTAAAGGCCAAACCAACTTCAGGAGTGATGGCGATAGCTGCATTGAGTTTCTGACCATCATCCTTCTGTATATCAAGAATGTCAGCCTCTGGAGTAGGATAACCATGCTTGTCAGGATGTGAGTTCTTATCTATCTTTGCATAGTCACCATAATAACCCTTAACTGTCACACCAGGACCAAAAGTTGCCCAAACAGGGAGTTTACCAATACGTTTAGTCCAACCAATGCCAAAGTTAGCTTCAGGATGATCTGGTATAGCATTAGAGTTGTTGCTCTGCATAGCACTCAGAAGCTTTGAGTTGATATTCAAATGAATGAAAATACCACCCTTGGTATTATTATAACGACCGTAATGAATACCTATAGGAGCATCATCCATCCACTCATACATAATCACACTGGCATGTTCTTCCTTAGCAGTAAGATAATTACCAATACTATTCAGTCGTTCTGTAGCCGTCTTAGCTTGTTCACAACCATTATCCACTACGCGCTGATACAAGGTACGAGCCTTCTCATAAAGCTTGTTGTCGAAATATGCCTCAGCTTGCTTAAATGCCACAGCGCATTCAGAGGTGAATTGTTCTTGACATTCGCGTAGTTTTGAGGTAGCATAAGCATCATAGGAGTTGATACGCACTATATTAGAGAAGACCTCTGCTGCTGCGGAGTAGTCAAGCATACGATATAAAATATCAGCATCTTCACGAAGCTTAATAAGCGAATCCACTTTAATAATGTTCAAGTTATTCTCAAGCGTATCACAATCAGAACATTGTTTAGCTACATTGAATTGATTAAGTGCCTCTTGATAGTTAGCATTCTGTATTTCCCTCACACCCATGTTTCGATGCGTACGGTAGCAACCCTGATCCACCAAGGAGTTTGGATCAGAAATCTTGAATGTACGCAATTGCTTAGGCTCCAAATCCAAAGGCAGTTCTACAGGATTATAACCAGGTGCGGAAATAGTGATGACACGACCACGATAGCGAGGACCAGCAGGAAACTCAATGAAGTAAATGGAGTCTGTACCTTGAATCTCCGTACTAAATAAGTCTACACTCTTATCCATAGTGGAAGAGAAACTCAGTGGGATAGTATGGTTACAACGAATCTCCACAGCTGCCTGGTCGCCCGAACTAGAATATACGGCATTGGCTTGCGAGAGGTCTTCCACCTCAAGCACCCCTTGTGCTCTTGCCATAAATGCAATGGCACCAAGAATCAGTGTAAGTAATATTTTCCTATACATATATCTAATTTTATAGTTTCGTTTCTTCTATTATTAAACACCACTAGAATATTTAGTATAGTTAGTATACTTTCCTTTGGCTACTCTAATGGAAGTTGGTGCTTGTTGATCATCTATACCTAAATACACATCAACAGGATTATCTGGATGAACAATTAAGTAATAAGAATCTGGCATCATATAAGGTAAGATACTCCCTACATTAAAAATAGTACTACTATCAGCTCCAGATAAAGGCTCACCTGTTTCTAAAACTACATTGAAAATAGCAAGTCCCATTTCATGATCCATCTTAAAAGATACTGTACCTGTACTTGAATCATAAGTTCCTAAAGAGGTCATCAAGTCACTCGCCATATAATTCTCTAATGTACTCTGGTCAGTCTGGGGAACAAAGTCACTTATATAGTTACTAAAAAATTCTGTAGCAGTAGATGCTGATAGAATCAATTTCGATGTATCAAGGTCATAATTATATGGATAGTATGCGAAATACTTATAGTTATCAAATTTAGGATTACAAGGAATAAAAGCAAACCATTCATTTCCATCATAGGAACAAGGTTCGTGATAAAGAATATTATTTGCATCAACTACGATAATCCCAATTTCATCTCCTTCAGTGAAAGTAGTGTTCAGACCATCCAAAGTAGCTCTAGTCATGATCCCCCCCTGATCTACTTTGATAGAAAGCATGCGACTAGCCTGCACTTCTACTTCTTGTTCTTGAGTACAAGCACAAAAGGAAAACAACGTCAAAATGACTACTGCTATGATAGAATTTACTTTCATCTGTTCCAAAATTAATTATTAGGACTCCAAGGCGTCACAGAATTATTAGTGCCACCATCATCAGTACCCACTGTTACATCAAGAAAATCATTATAAACCGTAATCCTATATGTATAGGTACGACCTGATTGCAAATTTGCTTCACCATATGAAGGTATAAAATAATACAAACCCATATCTGAGATTGCATCTATACCAATAAATCGAGTTCCACTATAATCATTAGGTATCAACAAAGCAGAGAATGCAGCATCGTAGCCATCTTCTGCTGTCGCATCATGAAACATTGTAATACCACCATATTCTGGGTAATTGGTAAAATTATTCCATGTACCATAATTTGCATTACCTGTGGGAGCGCTAAAATCTGCAGTAAGAGGGACGATGTCAATAGAGTTCCCTTCTTCATCATAATCTGATCCTAAATTTACAGAAATATCATCAAGCTCAACAGTTGTTTTGAATTTCAACTGCACAATGACCCTTGCCAACTGATGATAGAAAGTAAGATGAGTATTCGATGGTGTCAATGTTCCCTTGGCATAAAGCAGATCATGCCTAGTATACCCAACATTCTCAGGACTTTGATCTTTAGGAATAGTAATTCCCGTCAAAGGCTCTGCCTCAACGAATCCACCTAACGACCAAGCCGTTACTTCAACACTATCAAAATCTGGAGACCATCTGAAAGGATCACTATTACCAAAAGTCGTTAATTCCCCTGTTTCAGCATCTTTAATGTAATATATCTTTATCTCATCTCCTATTTTCACAGCAACCTCATCACCAACACTCCATTGGTTATCAACAGTAGAACGTGTCATAGGCATATCAGCATAGAGGACAAGGGGTTGTCCTCCTAAAGCTGACATGTCATCCTCACTACTGCAAGCCAACAAAGCAACTGCTGCAAATAGTAAAGTAATATGTATGAAAAATCTACTGTTCATATAGCCTTTTAATTACTTGCTTCACCTGTCACTTCAGCACCTGTTACCCAGTTGGTAATAGAGGTGGTTGCCGTTATCTCATAGCGATTAGCAGTTAAATTATATGTATATACATTCCCAGAAACAAAAGTTGTATTAGCAGGTAATATATAAGTAAGCTTAGTTCCTGACTCCAAGACAATCTGTATGAATTCACTTTCTTCTTCAAGTAACTGAGGTACAATGATAGCACTATGATTCATAGCATTTGCAGACAAAGTTCCTGCAGTAATATCGAAAGCTGCAGCTGCTGAAGCTCCAGAAGCAGCACCAATTTCACCATTCGTTATATTAAAAGTTGTAGAAGGCAGAGTGTTTAAAATAGAAACCGTTGCATTGGCAAGTGAATCTGCAGTAAGACCTGTACCAATTTCCACATTTATATTAATCTTAGAAAGCATATGACTAAATGTCACAGCAACAGAACCAGCTTGACGACTCACAGGATTAGCGGCAGCACCTATCATCAAATCACTAGCATTATAATTGGCATCAGAACTTTGGTCTTCCATTACAGAAAAAACTACATCTGCATCAGCACTTGAAGCGATTCCAGCAGGGTAAACACCAAAGATATTCACCCCATTACCAGTGGTAGGATAACGTGGTGCATCCATATAAGTATTTAAACCTCCTGTGCCATCTGCTGTATATTCAATCGGCTGAGGGTAGGTATAAGTTGGCGAATCTGCAGCTTCGCTAATAAAAATATCCACATTCTCGTTAGCAGCAAATTGTGTGGCCTGCAAATTTTGAGCAGCACGAGTTTGCAACTGAGTCGTAGTACATAAACGAATCTCTCCGTTCCAGTTATCTATCTCTTCATCATTGCTGCATGCGACAAATAATAGCGCAGAAACAGCTAAAATCATGTATTTTTTCATAATGGTATGTATTTTAATAATTATTACTCAGCATTTACATCCTCTCCACTGCCATTGCCAGAAGCCCAGTCTTCAATCTGTGATGTAACAATAATACCCGTCTTGTTGACGTTGACATTATAGATATATTTATTCCCTACAGCAAAACTCTGAGAATTTGCAGAATTACGTACAGCCCACGAATAAGTGCCTACTTCGGGTACCTCAAACTGAAGAACCATTCCTTCTGTTGTAGCGGCAGGCAGAACAATGGCCTCACTTGTAGTACCATCAGCAGAAGTCAGAAAAGAAAGTGTTGATACTTCTGTACCTGTTACTACCACATCAGCATTGGTTAAAACATTACAAGTTGCTGTGGTGTACTGGTTGGAAAGTGTAACTTTCATATTAGCCAGTTGTTCTGCAGTAATACCATCACCAGATCTTATATTAAGCTGGATTTTAACCAACTTATGTGAGAACACAAATGTAACATCTGGCTGTGTCTTATTGACATTATTAACAGCTGGAGAAACCATAAAGTCAATGGCCTCCTGATCTGTCTGGTCGCTTACATCTATGCTATACGTTCCATCACATCCAGTAACGTATGGATAATAAGCGAGTACACTACGAGACCCACCATCACTTGGTAACCATACAATATCGTCATCAGTAGCTGCAGTAAAATTACCATCACCATCAGGCGTGATATATTTCTTATTTGCATATTCTGCTGTTGTTCCACTCATAGAGAATACACCAATTGCATCGTTTGCCGTCCAGGCATTGTTAGATGCACGTGTCTGTATACCAGCAGATACATTAATCTTAACTGGAGGTCCATAATCGATGATAGCATCCTGTACTTCATCATTCCCGCAAGCAGTCAAAAATGTGACTGCAGTTAGCGCAGTTGCTACTAATGTAAAATACTTATTCATATCGCTTTGTTTTTATTATTATCAATAACCTAGTTTTCTATTTAACTATAATTTCACCATTATCTACATCATGCCAGTCAATAATAGAAGCACCCATTCCGCCTGTTTCTTTTACAAAGAAATCAAACTCAGCAAGAGTAGTATCTGGTTTTAGACTAGCCCTAAAAGTCTGAGTAGTACCATCCGCATAAGTCACATCAAATGCCAATTGTCCATCTTCAACATCAATAAGATCAACAAAACGTACAACAGCCTGATATACGGGCGTCTTCTTGCCAATGAGTTCTTCATCTTGCCCATCATACTCCTTATAGATAAGGGTCATAGGCATCAATATCTCACCTACTTCTGTTCCTTTTTCAAGTGTCAGTAGATTCACAGAATCTATGACACCATTTAATGTGCCAGTAATGTTTGAGACAAGATCTTCATCACCTGGCCACATATAAATATTTATTACCAACTCATGAATAAGCTGGTGCATTTTGAGATCTACCTGTGACGTACTATTTCTAAGAATCTTTACATGCTCAACCTGAGAAGAATAGAGGAAATCTGGCATTCTCAAATATGTGCCATCACTTTCCTTATTTACGGTAGCATTAAAGTTCTCATCAATAGTCACCCCCTTAGGCATATTATAGGCAAAAATACTATAGTCACCTGCTATGATTCTTCGCCAATTATAAGTAGCATTGTTCGTCTCAAACTTTTTCCCATTCAAGTCAATCAGATACCCATTTTCAGGTGGAGTGATAATATCTGTTTCATTCCAAATAGTATTTACAGTCAATGCAGCTTGTTTCCAAGCATTGGGATCGTAAAAGTCTTCGTCTTCTTCTGGTAATAAGTACAATTTATCCTTGACACACGATGTTGCCATCGTGAGAACTAATAAGGCTAATATAATATTATATGTATACTGCTTCATGTTCTATCAAGGTTATAAAATATTCATGACCAGAGCTATAGAGAGGTGATTAATGCCCCAATAGTTCTTATCTCCCTTACCCGTAAGATATCGAGTACCATTAAGAACTTTATAATTCTCATAAGAAGCATGGGTACAACCCAATCCACCTGTGAAATCTATATAATATCTCTTATTACGTAGATGCAAACGATATCCTGCTGTGATACCACCACCAATTATATCACCTTGCTTAGCATGCGCTGAAGTAAAGCCATAATTAAACTGACCTCCATAAACACGAAGACCAACATACCAAGGGAGTTCTGTACTCATATAGCCCATGTAGTGCCTAACTTCCCCCGCAAATTCTTTCAAAGCATATCGACGGGTATTATTTTTGAAACTCCATCTAGTCCAAGTAGCAGATGCAAGTACACTCCAATCTTTCTTTACTTGCCATTCAACACCAATATCAGGAGTAAGAGTTGCCCAACGCAAAAGATTTGTACGTACAAAAATATGTTCATCCTCTTGGGCATGAAGACTGCACAAAGAAGGCACAATCATAATGAGAACTAAAAGCACTCTAATTATTGTATGTCTGCATATGTACTTCATACCATTATGATGACTAATAATAGGCAAATGTAACCATTATTTAGCTTCATTAAGCAAACCTCTATTGCATTTAATATTTTTTAACAAGGATAATCCTTTTTCTATCGCTACATGCCTATAAATGCTATTTTCACCATAGGTTTAAACAACTATAGTTAGGAGAATACCTGTATGGTAATCTTGTTTAGGTAAAAAAGAATATACAGTGATTGCAAATTGCTTGAATTAAATCTTTTCTATATTTTTGCATGTAAAAATAGCTATCTCGACTCATAATACATGCATCATTTTATGGAAATCCTGCCATTCTATCCTGAAGATATCACCACTTTAGCAAAAAGATTATCGGAAGTTTGGGTAGTTGATGAGTCTCCAGAGTTTACACGCGTATTCTGTGAATATCTGGTGCGCCACAATTACTACACTCCCCAGCTATCCTTAAAGATAGTTGATGAAGAAGGGTTACAAGCCATCGCTTTTGCCTGCATGCCTGGTGAAGAAAATAATTCCGATGAGTGGTTCCAAGCACAACTTGAAGGACTATCTCCAGAAGTCAGAAAATTCATATTACGCAGCAACAACTACACAATACGTACTGACGCCAAACTTCTGACGTTGATGGAATCTCAACCTCATGCTGCCAAACTCTCATTCTTCTTTAGTCGAAAAGCTGGCTATGGTTCACTCGTTTTAGAACATCTCGTGGAGAAACTCAGACAACAAGGCGTAGAATGGCTTTATCTCTGGACAGACAGTTGGTGCAATTGGCAGTATTATCCACATCATGATTACGAACAGATAGGCAAAGGCATCCTACCAGAATTCAGCGATGATAACGAGAAGTATTATTATTATATGTTTCGGAAGCAGATTGGATAATTTTTCCTATTTTTGCGCAAAATCATTTAAACATGAAAAAATACCTTCTGATATTATTGCTACTTACTATCCATATAGTTCTGCAAGCTCAGCAACGAGAAATAAAAGAAACAGTAACTTGTGATCTTGTTCCTAAAAGCTCTAAAACCGTAGTGCCTGCAGCTATGGGAAGTACTCGCTTTGGGGTTCAATCCATGAAGAATGCCATCTATCGGGATTCCATTATCAGGCTTTTTGACAAGATAGAACCTTATCAACAGGACAAAGATACTGCCGTTTTTCAATATTATAGAGCGATATTCGGCAATGATACACTTTGCTATAAAGAACGCAAACCTGTCATCACCACCTCGTATAAGGATAAAACCACATTAGAAGTGGAAAGTATGAAAGCACCTCATCAGCGGTTTTCGGTGATCATCGACGGTCTGACAGAAGCTGAGATTACTGCCTTAAAAGACTCTATGCAGCAGATGAAAACCTCAGACATGCTCTTGAACAACGAGCAGACTTGCATTTTCTATGCTTTGAACTGCTTACTAGATTCTCATGGCATTAATCCCGCTCCTATCATCACACGAAACACCACCTTTACTAATGGCTATCAGCTCAATGCGTTCTTTGACCATATCCTCACACTAAAAGGCAGATATCCGTGCAAAACTAAGGAATTAAGAAAAATGGATTTATCCGATGATTGTGTTTTAGTATTCCAAAATGCTCATAAGGAGTTTATCCATGCGGTTTTTTATCGGAAAGACACGAAAGAATATTACACCAAAAATGGTTTTTGGTCGCCTGTCATCCTTACAGACATACGCCCTGTGGCAGAACGCTATGGGCGATATGACACTAAAATGGAATTAAGCAAGGAAGGACTCGACATGCAGGCTGATACAGTACTGGTATATTGCCTAAATTAAATCTTTTCTTTATTTTTGCATCATTAAACTGAGAATGACATGGTACTGAACTACATCTGGATAGCATTTTTCGCCATTGCCTTTATCGTGGCACTATGCAAGACGATATTCCTTGGCGATACAGAAATATTCACCACATTGGTGAACTCTACGTTTGATTCCTCAAAGTCGGCCTTTGAGATTTCTTTGGGTTTAACGGGCCTTTTGGCTTTTTGGCTGGGCATCATGAAGATTGGTGAAAAGAGTGGCATGATCAATGCACTGTCACGCTTCCTGAGTCCTGTGCTCTGTCGATTGTTTCCCGATATCCCTAAAGGACATCCAGCTTTAGGCTCTATCTTCATGAACTTGAGTGCCAACATGCTGGGACTGGACAATGCAGCTACCCCTTTGGGACTCAAGGCGATGGATCAGTTGCAAGAGCTGAACCCCAAGAAAGATACGGCTACCAATCCGATGATTATGTTCTTGGTGATTAATACCAGCGGACTGATTCTGATTCCTATCAGTATTATGATGTATCGCTCACAGATGGGTGCTGCACAGCCCACAGATATCTTTATCCCTACGCTGATTACCACCACTATTTCCACGATGGTGGGCATCACTGTAGTGAGTATCAGTCAGAAAATAAACCTGTTCAACAAGGCGATACTTTCTTTGGTAGCAGGTATCTGTGTATTCTTTAGCCTTTTAATGTGGCTTTTTGTCACAGTGAGTCGTGAAACGATGGGCACCTACTCAACGTTAGTGGCTAACATCATCCTCTTTGGCATCATCATCCTCTTCATTATCTGGGGTTTATGGAAGAAATCCAATGTATATGACGCTTTTATCGAGGGTGCGAAAGATGGCTTTAACACAGCTGTACGTATCATTCCTTATTTAGTGGCATTCCTTGTTGGCATAGGTGTTTTTCGTGCCTCAGGAGCTATGGATTATTTAGTTGATGGCATTGGCTGGTTGGTTGGACTGACGGGCGTGGACACTTCTTTCGTAGGGGCATTGCCAACAGCACTGATGAAATCGCTCAGTGGCAGTGGTGCCAATGGCTTGATGATAGACACCATGCAGCAATATGGCGCAGATTCTCTGGTAGGCAGGATGAGTTGTGTGGTACGTGGCGCTTCTGATACCACCTTTTATATATTGGCTGTGTACTTTGGCAGTGTGGGAGTGACCAAGACGCGCAATGCTGTGACGTGTGGACTTTTAGCCGACTTCTCTGGCATTATCGCTGGTATATTTATCAGTTACTTATTCTTTGCATAACCTATGATTACGTTTCAGACAGAAGATATCGCGATGCCTACCATTCAGCAAGATCAGGTAAGAGAGTGGATTAAGGCAGTTGCTGCTACTTATGGAAAGCGCATAGGACCTATCTCCTATTTCTTTTGCTCTGATAAGCGCATTTTAGAGGTTAACTTGGAATATCTGCAGCACGACTACTACACAGACATCATCACTTTTGATTATTGCGAGGGCCATAAGATAAGTGGTGATATTTTCATCAGCCTTGAGACTGTGCGTTCAAACGCTGAGATGCTTCATCAATCTTATGAACAAGAACTGCATCGCGTCATCATACATGGTATCTTGCACCTTTGTGGTATAAATGACAAAGGTCCTGGTGAGCGCGAAATCATGGAGGCTGCAGAAAACAAAGCACTTGAATTACTTAAAACAATCAATATATGAAGAAGTTTCTTTTTTGCATTGGCATCATTTCAATGATTATCGCTTGCTCTTCTAATAATAAAGCAGACAAGCATTCGGAGGCATATCTTACAGAGCGCGTCACTGCCATCTACGACGATGTTTTCGGAGTTTACAACGAAAATAATACAGCCAATGGTTTGTCCGTCATTAGTCAACGCAACTTTGAGAAAGATTATTGCTCTAAGGACTTCAATGACGTTCTGAAACAAGTGGAGGACTATGATAAAGAACATGCAGAGGAAGACGACCTTGGTTACTATGAATCCGACTACTGGATTCAGGGACAAGATTGGAGTGACCTATCCATGAAGATTGAATCTATCTCCGAACTTAAGGAAAACAGCGCCAAAGTTCGCGTCATTATTACCAACTTTGGGGAAGATGAACTGGTGGAACTCCCGATGGTCTTCGAGCGTGGTGACTGGTACATCGACAATTTTATTACCTTCGGAGAATATGGTTATGATGAGAAATTAGGAATGAAAGAATATATCAGCTATTAAAACTATGAAAAGATTTATTACCCTTATTGCCCTTTGCTCCTTGATGTGCTTTGGCCTCAACGCGCAAGACAAGCATTTCACGAAAATCACTGTGGCCAGTTGGAACATTGGACACTTTGCCCTTGGAAAGGCTGGCGACACCCAACTTACTCATGCTGTGCTTGATTTCTATAAGCAAACGTATCGTGCCTATTTCAATGACCTCAATGCTGATATTCTCGCACTTGTAGAGTATAATCCTCTGATGGTTAATGCCACAGAGAATCAAGCAGCTGTGGAGGCTCGCGAAGCTATCCTCTCCAATTATCACGATGCTCAGATTGGTCCGAAGTATGATTATAATTGCAATGCCATCTTCAGCAATGGTATCGAAGTGCTACGCACAGATACCGTGTTGTTCTCCAAGATGGTACAGAAACGTTACTATTTAGTAACTACCATGCGTTTGGATGGTGACATCGTGAAGGTGGTGTCCACACACTTGGATTGGAACCAAGGTGAGAATGGTGCTGCTTATCGTGCCATACAGATACAAGAACTCATAGAGGCTTTCAAGAACGATAAGTACGTCATTATGTGCGCTGACTGGAACACAAGCAAAACAGAGGAGTATAATGCATTTATCGAGGCTGGTTACAATATGGCCAATCATGGTTATTTAGGAGACATCCTCACCTACCCTGCAGGAAGTGCTCCACGCAGTTGTTACGACAACATTATCACCAAAGGTTTTGCACATTCGAACGTGAAAGTTATCAACAACGCCATGCTTAGCGACCACAGCTTGATTAAATCCGACTTGACAAAACTGGCAGAATAAGCAAGAGGGTACGACAAACATTGTCGTACCCTCTATACATTTATTATCCTAACATCATTTAATGATTACTCCACAGTAACCTTCTGAATTTTCCCTGCTTTCTTCAGCTTCTCAAATTCTTTCTTTGCCTTTTTCAACTGGGCATTAAAATCGTCGTTGGCATGAAGACGAGCCACCACAGCAGCAGAAACCAATCGACCAGCATCCACATCGCTTTGGAAATGGAAACCGCTGATAACACGACTCTGTCCCATTTCATACCCACGAATCAGAATGGCATCTTGATTCTCAACATTGATTTCAGCAAGCACCAACGCAGTTGCCCATCCAATGGCTGTGTGACCAGAAGGATAAGAGCCATTGGTGCTGAGTCCACTCTGAGCCCCAGGCACAGAAGTGTCTTCACTGTAGAACATATAAGGACGTGGACGCATGTAATAATTCTTTGCCTCACGCGTAGAAAGATCACCAGCATCCTCCCTCATTGTGGATATAAGCTTGTAAATCTCAGGAGTATTTTCCTTACTTATCTCACAACCAAATGCAGAAGAGAAACTATCAGCACCTGGTGAAGCATCCCTTATCGCCTGCTCACCTCTTGCTGAAGAACGCATCATCTTACCTTTCTTATATTGGGCATCATCCCAAAGGAACTGAATACTGGTAACTTCGGGTGGTGGTGGCAGCAACTTTAAGCTGCTTGCCACATCCTCATAGTTCAAGTAATACCTGTCAGGATTGGTACGATGGTCGCGCTCATTAGGCACCTGTGCATAAAGGCTATAGGTAGCTGCGACAAATAACGTGCATATAGATAGAATAACTCTTTTCATACTATTGTTCTGATTATAAGGTTAGTAATTCACATTCTGCATCAAAATGATATACAAATATCTATAAATAATTTAATACTCGCAATACTTGTTACCTAAAAATATCAAGCTGTAGGCTTATAATATAATTCTATCTTACGAGGAAATCTATGTTCAAAGGTTGTGAACTTACATTCAAAGCCTTTGAACGTACATTCAAAGGTTGTGAACGTACATCCAAAGGCTTTGAATATAAAAATACTCGTAGGAAAAGGATTTATTAGTAACGTAGTACGTATTACATCCTACTATGATTTTACCATATAATATCGTGAAAAAAGAAAGAGGTAAACTTAGAACTAAGGGAAGCAGTGTGGCAGTTAATCCACATCTGCTCCCCTTTCACAGAAAACTATCAAAATACCTAATTATTTCCTTTAATCAAATCATACCATTATTTCTGAGGATAAAAGTACATGAAACTCCTTCCTCCAGCAATTATTTTCAGCGAACACACCGTTTTCTTCAGCGAATCGGAAAAATGTTGTATCTTTACAGCGTAAAGCTGATTTAAATGGAATTTACCTTTGATGTCATAGTGATAGGAGGCGGCCATGCAGGATGTGAGGCTGCTCATGCTGCTGCGCGACTTGGTTCCAAGACGTGCCTTATCACTATGGATATGAACAAAATAGCTCAGATGAGTTGCAATCCTGCCGTTGGTGGTATTGCTAAAGGACAGATTGTGCGCGAGATTGATGCAATGGGAGGAGCTATGGGTATCGTAACAGACAAGACTGCCATACAATTCCGCATCCTCAATCGCTCCAAAGGTCCTGCCATGTGGAGTCCTCGTGCACAGTGTGATCGCAATAAATTCATTTGGACATGGCGTGAAATACTGGAAAATACACCTAATCTCAGCATTTGGCAAGACACGGTGGAAGAGATTATCGTGAAAAACGGTGAGATACAAGGATTAAAGACCATTTGGGGAGTAACCATGTGGGCCAAATGTGTGATACTGACTGCAGGTACTTTCCTCAATGGATTGATGCACATAGGTCGAAAAATGGTAGCTGGCGGACGCATTGCGGAACCAGCATCTTACAAGCTCACTGAATCTATCGCTTCATATGGCATCTCCTTTGCTCGCATGAAAACAGGTACACCTGTACGTATCGACGGACGAAGTGTTCACTATGAGGATTTAGAGATTCAAGATGGTGAAGATGATTTCCACAAGTTCTCCTTCCTCGACACTCCACCAAAACATCTGAAGCAACTCCCTTGTTGGACATGCTACACCAACGATGCAGTGCACGAAGTGCTGCGTAGAGGACTACCAGATTCACCACTTTATAACGGACAAATTCATAGCATCGGACCACGTTATTGTCCGAGCATTGAAACCAAGATTGTCACTTTTCCAGATCGCGATCATCATCAGCTATTTCTGGAACCCGAAGGAGAAACCACACGTGAGCTTTACCTGAATGGCTTTTCCTCCTCACTTCCTATGGAGACTCAGATAGAGGCACTGAAGCAAATCCCAGCTTTCAGAGATTTGGTGGTTTATCGTCCTGGATACGCCATTGAGTACGACTTCTTCGATCCTACACAATTGATGCACTCATTAGAGTCTAAGGTCATCAAACACCTGTTCTTTGCAGGACAAGTGAATGGAACAACTGGCTATGAAGAAGCTGCAGGACAAGGATTGATGGCTGGCATCAACGCCCATCGTTGCTGTCACGGAAGTGAATCCTTAGTTCTTGCAAGGGATGAGGCATACATTGGCGTATTGATTGACGATCTGGTGACTAAAGGAGTAGATGAACCTTACCGCATGTTCACATCCAGAGCAGAATATCGCATCCTCCTGCGAATGGATGATGCAGACATGCGTCTCACAGAGAAATCTTGGGAACTTGGATTGGTCGATACCCATCGACATGAATTATTGATTAGAAAGAAAGAAGCCATTCATCGTATCTTGGACTTTGCTTCCAATTATTCCATTCATCCAAACGATATCAATGGTTTGTTGGAAACATGGGGAACTACCCCACTCCGTCATGGATGTAAACTCAAAGATCTCATCATACGTCCGCAAATCACCCTTAAGCAAACTGCAGAAGTGATTCCTGAATTCCAGAAACTTCTTGATTCTATTACAGAACGTAAAGAAGAGATTATTGAAGCTGCAGAAATACAGATAAAGTATGAAGGATATATTGGAAGAGAGCGACTGATGGCCAACAAGCTGACACGATTAGATTCCATAAAAATCAAAGGAAAATTCGATTACAACAATATACAGTCCTTATCTACTGAAGCACGTCAGAAACTTACAAAGATTGATCCCGAAAACATCGGACAAGCAAGTAGGATTCCAGGCGTTTCACCAAGCGATATCAACGTATTGCTGGTATTGTCAGGCAGATAGCAACAAATTGTTTCACGTGGAACATTAATAATAACAACTATGACTAAAGAGGATTTAATCAAGAATTTAAGAACGGTTCCCGACTTCCCAATCAAAGGAATCTTATTCTATGACGTTACGACCTTATTCAAGCAACCAACAGTGCTAAAGGGGCTGGCAGATAACATGTATGACCTATATAAAGACAAGGGCATCACAAAGGTAGTTGGCATAGAATCACGCGGATTCATCATGGCGCCAATTCTGGCAACTAAATTGAATGCAGGATTTGTTCCTATCCGAAAACCAGGAAAGTTGCCCGCTGAAACCATCGAAGCCAGCTACGAAAAGGAATATGGGAAAGACACCATACAGATGCATAAGGATGCCATCACTGAAGAAGATGTGGTACTTATCCACGATGACCTACTGGCTACAGGAGGTACAATGAAAGCTGCCTGCGAATTGGTAAAGCAATTGCATCCACGTAAAGTATATGTCAACTTCATCATCGAACTGAAAGACTTAAAGGGTCGCGAGATCTTCGATGACGATATAGAAATAGATACCATCCTTTCTTTATAAACACTATGGAAAAGCGAGCTGGCGAAGAGCGATTAAACTATCTCAAGACCATTGTTGACCGTCTTCCAGAAGAGCCTGGAAGCTATCAATATTGGGATGAGACAGGGACTATCATCTACGTCGGTAAGGCGAAGAACTTGAAAAAAAGAGTAGCATCCTACTTCAATAAGAACCAAGAATCTATCAAGACAAGGATGCTTGTCAGCAAGATTCAAGACATCAGCTATACCACTGTACGTACAGAAGAAGATGCGTTAAATCTGGAAAATAAGCTTATTAAGAAATACAAGCCACGCTACAATGTGATGCTGAAGGATGACAAGACCTACCCTTCCATTGCCATTCCAGAAACCCCTTTCCCAAGAGTCTATAAAACCCGACAAACAGACAAGAAGCATGTAACATATTACGGACCCTACACCTTTGTTGGCGCACTAAACAATGTGATGGGACTGATTAAACACCTCTACCCTCTTCGTACTTGCAATCTGAATCTGACGAAAGAAAACATCGAAGCAGGCAAGTTCAAGGTTTGTTTGGAATACCACATGGGTAATTGTAAAGGACCATGCATAGGAAAACAGAGTGAAGAGGAGTACATGAAGAACGTTGAGGAAGTGCGTGAAATATTAAAAGGTAATACGCGCAAGTTAGAAAAATATTTTTTGCTAACTATGAAAAAATTGGCAGAAGAACTTCGTTTCGAAGAAGCGGAGATTCTAAAGCAACGACTTCTTACGCTTCAGAACTTCAATGCCAAATCGGAAGTGGTGAATTATCGCATGGATAACATTGATGTATTCTCTATCGAAGAAGATGAGGAACACAAATCTGCCTTTATCAATTTCATGCATGTGAAAAATGGATGCATAAATCAATCGTTTACATTCGAATATAAAAGACGATTAGACGAAACCTCTGAAGAATTACTGACATTAGGTATTTCTGAAATGCGCGAACGCTTTGGAAGTAAAGCCAAAGAAATCATCGTACCGTTCCACGTGGAAATGGAAATGAATAACGCCACTTTCACTGTCCCTGTAAGAGGAGACAAGAAGAAATTGCTGGATTTATCCATCCTCAATGTCAAAGAATACAAGAAAGACAGGATACAACAAGAGGAAAAGCTGAATCCTGAACAACGGGCAGTGAGATTGCTTAAGGAATTACAGGATTTACTGCATTTGGAAAAACTGCCTATCCGAATAGAATGCTTCGACAATTCCAATATACAAGGCGCCAATCCCGTTGCTGGATGCGTGGTTTTCATTAAAGGAAAACCTTCTAAAAACGATTATCGGAAATACAATATAAAAACGGTGATAGGTCCCGATGACTACGCATCTATGCGTGAAGTAGTATATCGGAAATATGCCAGAGCCATTGAAGAGGAAACACCCCTACCCGATCTTATCATCACAGATGGCGGAAAAGGACAAATGGGAATTGTCAAAGAGGTGTTGGATGAATTGAAGTTGGATATTCCCATCGCAGGATTGGCAAAAGACGACAAGCATCGTACCAACGAATTACTTTTTGGCTTCCCTCCTCAAACCATAGGCATGAAACAAGACTCTGCCCTTTTCCATCTGCTCACACGCATTCAGGATGAAGTCCATCGTTTTGCCATCACCTTCCATCGAGAAAAGCGCAGTAAGCATCAGATAAGTTCAGAATTGGATAACATCAAGGGAATCGGGAGCAAAACCAAAGAAACCCTACTCAAGCATTTCAAAAGTGTGAAGCGTATCAAAGAAGCAGATAAGGAAAGTATTGCAGAAATCGTTGGTAATGCAAAAGCAGGGATTATTAAAGCATATTTTGATAACAATATAGTAAGCAAACTATCATGAGAACAGTGATACAAAGAACCCAAAGGGCATCTGTCACCATAGATGGGGTCTGTAAATCAGAAATAGGTAATGGACTATTGGTGCTCATTGGTGTAGAAGAACAAGATAACGAAGAAGATATCGCATGGCTTACCAAAAAAATCGTAAATTTGCGTATCTTTGACGATGAGAATGGAGTGATGAATAAA
>JAGCFP010000003.1 GCA_017650045.1 Bacteroidaceae bacterium
CATTGTAAGCATTTTATTGGACGAATGCCTTCCGAAAGGCGGAAAGCGGATACAAAGATACGGAATTTCCCACATTCACTCCAAATTTTTCGGGAGGAATTTTCAGGGAAAAATGCACCCAACCAATTAAGCCATATCCGCACTCCCTCTCCTGGAAAGCGGCTGCAAAGGTAGAACCTTTTTACCAATCCACAAAACTTTTTCAACTATTTTTTTTCAGATTTTTTGGGTATAAACTGACGGAATGATTACACGATGCTTTGAATCAAGGTCTTAGGCCTTAAAATAAAAATTACTACTACACGAAGAAATTATTTTTCTCTAACTAGGAAAAAATATTTTTCTAACTAGAGAAAAAAAACTACACCTTATATAATATATAAAGGAGGAAATCCTCAAGACATCAAAATGTCACATTAAATACCCCGAAACAACAAAAAAAGGCTTTAAATTGTGAAATATAAATGTAAATATATATCTTTGTTTCCTAAAACTAACATCAATTAATTATAATGAAAGACTTTCTAAAGTACACATTGGCCACCATCACAGGTATTGTAGTGATTCTCCTGATTGTTTTTTTCTCAGGATTAGTTATTTTATTTTCGGCATTATCACCATCAAATTCTGAAACTCGCGTAGAGAAAAATTCCGTGATGGCACTTCACTTAAACGGTGTCATTGAAGAGCGCTCAACGTCCGACCCTTGGTCGTACATCATGGGAAATACCACCTCTTCTATCGGACTGAACGACATACTTACCTCTATCAAAAAAGCGAAGGAAAACGATAAGATAAAAGGAATCTATATCCTTGGAACTTCAACCTTGTCGGCCTCTCCTTCTTCATTGCAAGAGATACACGATGCCCTTATAGATTTCAAGGAATCAGGCAAATTCATCGTTTCATACGCTGATAATTACTCCCAAGGTTCCTATTATCTGGCCAGCGTTGCCGACAAGGTGATGATGAATCCACAAGGAATGCTTGAATGGCAAGGAATGGAGTTAGAGACCATGTTCTATAAAGAGTTACTCGATAAGGTTGGCGTAGAAATGCAGGTTTTCAAAGTGGGAACCTACAAGTCGGCCGTAGAGCCATATATCCTCAACGAAATGAGCGATGCCAATCGTGAGCAACTGACAGAGATTGTAAACTCCATTTGGAACAATATCACGGAAGATGTATCAGAATCGCGTCATCTCAGCAAAGAGAAGTTGAATGAACTGGCCGATAAGGTCTTAATGTTCCATCCAGCTACTGAAGCAGTTTCCAATGGTATGCTCGATACCTTGATCTACAAAAACGATGTGCGCGACTATCTGAAGAAGATGGCTGGAATTGATCAAGACGCCAATCTGCATTTGTTGGGCATCAGCGAAATGGTGAACGTGAATCGCAATGTTCCTAAAGACAAGAGCGGAAACATCATTGCTGTATATTATGCAGCAGGAGAAATAGATGGTACCAGCATTGTAAACATCGGATCATCCTCTGGCATCAACTCTGAGAAAGTCATCAGCGACCTTCGTAAACTGAAAGAAGACAAAGACGTGAAAGCCGTAGTGCTGCGCGTCAACTCTCCTGGAGGAAGCGCTTATGGATCAGAACAAATCTGGTATGCCATCAAGCAATTAAAGGAAGAAAAGCCTGTCATCGTCTCTATGGGTGACTATGCTGCTTCAGGAGGTTACTATATCTCCTGTGGTTCCGACCTTATCGTTGCAGAGCCAACTACCTTAACCGGTTCCATCGGCATTTTCGGTTTGATTCCAAATGCCCAAAAGCTGAAAGAAAAGTTTGGTGTAAACATTCAATCAGTAAAGACAAATGAACATGCCGACATACAAAGCACCGAAATGCTTACCCGTCCGATGACTGAATCAGAGAAAGGACTGATGCAGATGTATGTAAACAATGGTTACGACCTCTTTACAACACGTGTAGCTGATGGACGAAATCTTTCTAAGACTCGCGTTGATGAAATCGGACAAGGCAGAGTTTGGACTGGTGAACGTGCCAAAGAACTTGGACTTGTTGATGAACTGGGAGGTATCGACAAAGCCATCAGCATCGCAGTGGAGAGAGCAGGTATAGAAAAGTACACTCTTCTCACCTATCCAGAAGGAGAGAGCATGCTGAGTAAGTTGATGAACAATAATCCTACCAAATACGTAAGATCTAGTCTTCTGAAGAGCAAGTTTGGCGATTTATATTATCAGTATGAGTTTGTCAACAACTTCAGTATCAATGATATGCTACAAATGCGTATGCCATACGAGCTAGACATTCACTAAATCCCACTAATGGCGGAAGAGAAAAAGACATACAGAAAATGGCTATTGCCGCTCTCCTACCTCTACGGTATCGGAGTACGCATTAGGAATACCCTTTACGACTGGAATATCATCAAGTCGAAGAGTTATTCCATTCCCATTATCTGTGTGGGAAATCTCTCAGTTGGCGGAACAGGAAAGACGCCGCACATCGAGTACCTCGTTCGCCTGCTTCAACGTCAGGGATGGCACATAGCCATACTGAGTCGCGGCTACAAGCGCGCTACCAATGGCTACATACTTGCCACTGAGAATAGTACCAGCAGAGAAATTGGTGACGAGCCCTGTCAGATGAAACGCAAGTTTCCGGGCATTACGGTGGCAGTTGATGAAAACAGGTGTCATGGAATAGAGAATCTTCTTAAATTGGACTCCCCACGTATAGACATCATCTTACTGGACGATGCCTATCAACATCGCAAAGTCAAAGCTGGATTGAATATCCTATTGACCGACTTCAATAATCTCTTCACCGATGATCATCTGCTTCCTGCGGGAAATCTTCGGGAACCAGTAAAAGAGAAAGAGCGTGCCCAAATGGTCATTGTCACGAAGAGCAACTCTGAGATGAAACCCATTGAGTTCAACATTCTGAGCAAGAAACTCAATCTGTTCCCTTATCAGGGATTGTTCTTCTCTACCATAGAGTATGACATTCTCTTTCCACTCTATCCAGAGAGTGTCGTAGAACAAGACATACAAATCATAGAGAAGGATACCCATGTGCTGTTAGTTACGGGAATAGCCTCACCACGTCCGATGGTTGAAAAAGTGAAGTCGCTCAGTGACCATGTACAACACCTTTCGTTCCCAGACCATTACAGTTACAAGCGGAAGGACATGCAGACTATTGAACAGGCATTCAACCGCATACAAGGCTCAAAGAAAATTATCCTCACTACTGAGAAAGACGCCTATCGTCTCATTGGCAATACCGCCATCAGTGAAGAGATGAAGCCCTATATTTATGTGCTTCCTATCAAGATGCACTTCCTACTAGACCGAGAAGAAACTTTTAACCAACAAATAATCAGTTATGTTAGAGCGAATAAACGAAACTGCTGAATTCCTAAGGCAGATCATGACGACAAAGCCTGAAACAGCCATTATCTTAGGTTCAGGATTAGGCGGACTGGTCGATGAAATCACCGATAAGACAGAAATCAAGTATGGCGACATTCCTTACTTCCCAGTTTCCACGGTAGAAGGCCATAAAGGTAGCCTTATCTTGGGGAAATTAGGACAGAAAGACATCCTTGCCATGAACGGACGCTTTCACTTCTATGAGGGATACTCCCTCACAGAAACCACCTTCCCCATCCGCGTAATGCGAGAGTTAGGTATCAAGACCCTCTTCGTGAGCAATGCCAGTGGAGGTATCAACCCCGACTTCCGCGTGGGCGACCTAATGATTATCACAGACCACATCAACTTCCTGTGCGACAACCCACTGCGCGGAAGAAACATCCCTTATGGCCCACGTTTTACCGATATGCATGAAGCCTATGACAAAGAGCTTATCCGCATGGCAGATGCCATCGCTGCCGCCAAGGGCATCAAGGTGCAGCATGGTGTATATCTGGCCGATCAAGGTCCTACCTATGAGACTCCTGCCGAGTATCGCATGTACCGTATCTGGGGAGCTGATGCTGTGGGTATGAGCACCGTGCCAGAGGTCATCGTTGCAAGACACTGTGGTATGCGTGTTTTCGGCATCTCTGTCATTACTGATATGGGCGTCGAGGGCCAATTTGCTGAAGTAACCCACGAAGATGTGCAGAAAGCTGCTGATGCAGCTCAACCTCGCATGATGGCCATCATGCGTGAAATGATCAATCAGGCATGAGGACAGAGATAGCTACGCTCGGAGAATTCGGACTCATCGAGCATCTTACTGAAGGCATTGAACACCAGAATGCCTCTACCGTCTATGGAGTGGGCGACGATGCTGCCGTGCTCTCCTACCCTGCTCCTAAACAGGTACTTGTTACCACAGATATCTTACTCGAAGGTGTACACTTCGACCTTACCTATGTGCCCTTAAAACACTTGGGCTATAAGGCAGCGGTAGTCAACTTTTCTGACATCTATGCCATGAATGGAGTGCCTCGCCAAATTACGGTCACGTTGGGCATCTCTAAGCGTTTCAGTGTGGAAGACATGGAACAACTTTATGCGGGCATCCGTCTGGCTTGTGAAGCTTATGGCGTGGATATAGTAGGTGGAGATACCACCTCCTCCTTGACTGGTCTTACCATCAGTATCACCTGTGTCGGAGAAGCCGATGCTGATAAGGTGGTTTATCGAAATGGAGCCAAGGAGAACGATCTTATCTGCGTCAGTGGTGACTTAGGCGCTGCCTATATGGGATTACAACTGCTTGAACGTGAGAAGTCTGCGCTTCGAGGTAACACCGACGTTCAGCCCGATTTTTCTGGAAAGGAATATCTCTTGGAGCGTCAGTTGAAACCTGAAGCACGTAAGGACATCATCCAAAAACTGACAGAAGCAGGAATCAAGCCCACAGCCATGATGGACATTTCTGACGGACTCTCTTCTGAACTGATGCACATCTGCAAGCAGAGCAATGCTGGTTGTCGTGTCTATGAAGAGCACATCCCTATCGATTACCAGACAGCCGTGATGGCTGAAGAGTTTAATATGAACCTCACCACCTGCGCGCTGAATGGCGGTGAAGACTACGAACTGCTCTTCACAGTGCCCCTATCCCTGCATGAACAGGTGCAAGACATCGAGGGCATCCGCTTGATAGGCCATATCACCAAGCCCGAACTCGGTTGTGCCCTCATCACACGCGATGGTCAAGAGTTTGAATTGAAAGCTCAAGGCTGGAATCCACTGAAATAACTTCATGTTTGATTATACTAAGGGGGGGCAGGAAATAACTGCTCCCCCCTATTCTATTTTTTACCCTGTAATTGATGATTGGAATTACATAGTTCCTATTCTATTAAATCATCCAATCTTTGCTGCAAAGCTTCATCATCAGGCGTTTCCTTCAGAGCATTTTCTAAATAACCTATAGCTGCCTCTTTGTCATCCTGACTCAATGCAATTCCAGACTTCATCAGATAGGCAGACGCACGGAACTCATGTTCTGCAGGAAGCAGATACCTTAATGCTTTATCCACAGAGGTAGAAGCCTCATCATATTCACCAACTGCATACCATAATGTAGCGACAAACAGATGCGCATACCCATTTTCAGGATGTTCCTCCAGTTCTGCCATTAGATTATCATAAGTCTGCATCAAATCTTTTCCCTCAAAGTCCACTACTACCTTCGCATTCTTCAGATACGAAGCATTAATCGCCTCTAAATGAACAGGTCTTTTTAATATAGCCTCATACATAGAAATGACAAACAAGACAAGCATGAATGCAATGAAACATATATAAAAGATATCAGATTTTACCTTTTTCATAAAACTTGTTTATGTTCCTATTCCTTTCACAAAGATATGAACATCAGAAAGAGCGACAAAGTATTTTGCCACCACAAGCCTTGTGAAACTAGAAAATCATTCCCATGTCACAAGATTTCTGTTAAGATATATTCTCCTTACCTCTCCTTTCTTTCCACTTATATAATAGTGTTGAGCCATGCTTTCTGGCAATACGCTTATAATTGCAGCATGAATTCTGGCACACTTCTCATTGATAGAATTATTCAGTGGGTTAGTCAGGTCTTCAATGCTCCTTTGCACCTTGTCGGTCAACCCATTTGGTTTAAGCTTTACGTATATGTCTGTCAGTTCTTGTTTATAGTCAGTCAACGTTTTAAAGGCGATACCTTCTGGATGCTTTAGATAAAGTAGATATACACACTTCATAAGTGGTTCCAACACTATTTCATTCCCATCACCTATCAATATGCGATAATCTTTCGTAATCGTAAGTCTTTCAAGATGAGGAGCAGATGGCTTTAACCTTAGAAGAGTCTTAGGACAACGCTCACCATAATAATACTTAGTAATCACTTGCTCAAAGATATCATGTTCGGATACCATGTCGAAAAGTGTCATGCAGGAACGCACCTTCAGATCATCAGGACGACCAAGAATGTCCAAAGCACTACCAGCATTCAAATTCAGAAATGCCTCTGAGATTTCTCTTAGTCGAGCGCCAAGCACTGGATGATTCAAATAAGCCTTGGCTTCCTCTAAGCCACTGATACCGTAATACTCAGAATTATAGCTGAAGCCCAATCCCTTGATCTGTGGGAATACGTACCATATCCAGTGACTCAATTTTCTCCCAGCCTTTATCTCGCTAAATGCCCTTTGATAATCGGCATATCCGCCATTTTGTGAGGTCAGAAAGCGTTCCAAATCATATAGCACATCTTCTTCAATTAGGATATCAGCAAAGCCTCTGGGGAGCAGTATGTTTTTCAATTTGACAGCCTCTTTGAAATAAGAAGCCATCTCCTGTTCTGTATGTCCAGAGATGCCACATCCCACCCTTGTCACAAGGAATAAGTTCTCCGGATGTGCCTTAGCATAAGCAATAAACCTATCCACGTAGGGCTTTAGGTCTGTGGTAGCACTCATTCCGCCAAAGTCTGTAGGGATGGCATAGCTTTGTCCTTGAATGCCTTCAGCTTGACCCCACACAGCACCGAATTTCTTATACGCCATACGTGAGGCCCCACCCGTATGATATCCAAGTGAATTGCTGCCAAACACAAATATCTGTCCTGGCAAAAGCCTGTCAACATAGTCAGGCGTTATCCTATGGTAGTCTTCTCTTTTCATAGCATCTTCTATAAAACAACCAGTGAATAATCATCGTGAGCTAAAAGCCGCTTATTTCTGAGCCTTTGCAGATGTTGTTTCACGTTCCAGTTATTCTTATTTCTCACCAATTTATCAATTACATCTTTTTCAAAATCCACATTCTTCAGATTCAATGCTGCGAGAATAAAATTGCTGTCTTTCGTTTTTGCATTGACAGCTTCCATCAGTTCATCGGTGAACTCTTCCACATGTGCCACCTCATACATCATCAGTATATAATGTGCCAAAGCATCACTGGCAGCAAAGACTATACAATGCTCGTTTACGTCAAATCTGCCAGCCTTAAATCCATCTTTAACCGTTGGATCTTTGCAGTTCACCAAATAAGGCGGATTGTTAAAGTCGGCAATGCGCCCAAAACTATGTGAAAGCCTTCCCGTTGACTTGTCGTAGCAAAACGCTACACTATCGCCATAGCTCACCCATTGTCCGCCTTTCCAAACTGCCACCAGCGTAGCAAAAGAGCCTTCATCATAGAACTTATTAAGCAGCATGCCTCCTTCGGCTTTTGCTTTCTCCTCGCAGTCGTTATAAAAGGGTTCCCAGATGCCATCTATCCATTTATCAAACTGCTCATAGTTAGTAATGGACTCTTCAGGCAAATGCTCCACAAGATACCTTGACCACAAATCTGCGAACACGCCACCACCTCCAGCACCGTCTGAAACAGCTATCAGGCTGTCTTTTGCGATGGCAGCATCCTCATTGATGAGGTTCTCATTCAACTTTCCTATAGATAATGCTCTCATTGATTCTTGCTGATATTAGTAGGTGTACCAATGTCCATCAGCTTGATAAGCGTTGTTGCATCGGCATTCACACCCATAGCCACGTGTCTTCCTGGTCTTTCATCATTCAGACATCTGGCAATATCATCGTTATATCGTTCTGGCAATAAGCTTGACATCTCGAAGAGGCATTTTGCATAGGCATTATCCTCCACTTCACTCTTGTCTATCGGGCATGCTACAGTCTTTGAATTCTGAAGCGCTGTAAAATGGATGTTGAATAAGAGCACATTGCCATCATTGGTAAACATTGCCTTCAGCTCATTTGCCCTCTGCATGACTTCTTCTTTCGAGGCATGATTGAATTCACCATCGGTGATATGGATCACAGTTGGAGGATAACAGTCTTTCTCGTGGTGATCTATCATCCAGTCTGACAGCAGATTGATGGCATAGTCGAAAGCATCATGGTAATGTGTCCAATGGCCATCATCTCTCGCACTTACCCATTGCACTTGCTCAGTTTCCTTTATCTGTACTCCTTTACGCGTACGGATTTCTTTTCGCGTCACTATCTTTGTGAACGGATGGTTCTTTAGCTCTTCTGGTGATAAAAAGCCTCGCCCTTCCAGTTCTCCCTGCCACCCGCTATAGGCGCCCTCTGCATATCCTACCACGGCTATGTCGTAATAATGCCTTGTGTCTCCCATCTTCACACATCGAAGCACCAGCTCATTGATTTGGTTGTTCACAATTCTTGCAGCAGCTTCAGCCATGGTCATCTCTTCACCATAAAGCATGGTTTTCTTGCTCATACTCACCGAGTGATCTACCAAGAAGATGAAAGCCGTAGGCGTATTTCTGGTAATCTGTGCCGTATATGGGATTTTTGCTTGTAGCATTTTTGGCTGCGCAGGAATTGGAATGCCAAAGTTGCCAATGTTACGAATAAATTGCAACGGGATATAATTCTTCACCAACACCTCTGCTTGATAATATGGCTGTTCATCCTCTTCAATGTTGAAATATTTACCTTTCGTCACTGTCTCAAAATGAATCATCTTAAAATCTTCAAAGCTTCCACCTTTATTCGCACCAGTACGAGTTGCATTCATGTCAGCATACAACGTATCTTCCCAATATATCACCTCTGGGTCTATCTCCAGAATCACTGGATTAGAGATGCGTCCATCTTGCATAGCCACAAACATCATAGGATGCTGCGTAGTGAAGCTCAGACGTACATAGTGCTGCAAGCCGTCTCTGCAATCAAGTTCACGACTCAATTGACCGCCACCAGGTTTAGGAATACTGATGCCTTTTTCTTTACAATCTGCCCATGAGTACATACCACCGTTATTAATGATAGCACTCAGATTATCTCTGTCTGTAAAATGATATAGTTTGGTGATGCCATGTCTATCAAGCATCGCCTTAAATTCCTGCCAGTTACTTTTTCTATTCATAGTTATCGAATAATTCTAATTGTATAGCCTTGTTATTGTTCTTTTTATCTTCAAACGGGCAAATTCCCTCTATATACGCCTTTATCAGTGAGGCATGTGAGAGTGGCTTCTTTGCATTTTCCACATCTGCATTCTTGTCATAATCCAGAAGGATGACGGTTTTGACTTTTGAGACCTCTCTCAAATAATCAATTATATCCGCCACTTTATTTTCGAGCACCCACTTATATGTAGGAATATAGATCTGTTTCCGAGCCTCTATATAGCTCAGCAGCTCTGTGCCATGCACTCCTTTTCGATGTCCTAAAGGTTTTCCGAAACGCCTTACGGTCCTCTTCAAACCTTTCATTGTGTCATTGGAGAACAGCGAGGTATCCACATCTGCCCCCTCAAACACCTTCAGTCCCTGCCAAATGGCTTCCACGCAGGTAGCGGAATAATCATCACTGAAAGGCACAGGTATGTCACCATGTGGATAGAAAGGACTCAACTTTACCAACCAGTCCTTCGCTCCGCTAGTCACATCCGCCAGTATTGCATCCGGATATTGCTTCAATATCGTCTCTGGCTTCTTTCGTTTTGACTCAATGATGATCATTTCTTCTCTTCTTGAATGATTTCCCAGATTCCTCCATAAGTAGGAGATCCTTTTCTGAGAATCTTATTCTCCTTCTTTAACCTATTTATACATTGTTGGATATAACTTTTAGATATGCCTGTAGCTTTAGCTATGTCAGATTTTGTTATCCTTGGATTTTGTCTAATTAAATCAAAAACGATATCAACAGTTGTTTGACTACTAGTTTGACCACCTGTTTGACTACTAGTTTGACCACCTGTTAGTACATTGTTTACATTATTCCTTTGGAATGTAACTCTAACACCACCATCAGCAGTTTCTATCTTTGGAATTGGTAACCCTGCTGCATCAAAACCCTCACAAATCTTCTTATAACCACGCCCCCAAGCATCAATAAAGCCTGCTTTAAAGAAAGCATTAGCAATATTTCTATTACGAGGACGAGAAGAATGTCGCTCCAATAACGTTTCTGGTGTATATCCCACAGGAAGTTCTCCTTCGTTCCACACTTCACAACGGTCATCCCATACACGCATCTGAATGTGAGCACCTGTATAGTCTTTATGTACGATTGCATTATAAAGTATCTCACGTAAAGCATCCTCTGGTACTTCAAGTTTTTCAATGCGATTCATTCCTTTAAAAGTAATGGGCATTGTCAGATATTTTGACTTTAACACCTCGACTACTCTATCTGCCATTTGGATTATATTACCCTCGATTACATCTTGCGTAATTAAGTTGGACTCGCTGCCACTGAAACGGCCGATATTAAACCTGACGCTAGTAAAATAGCGTTGTGGCTTTTTGGCAAACAGCAATAATGCAGCATTTTTAAGCTTGCCTTCCTCATCTATGAGATCTAGGTTTTCAAGGAGCATCTCGATAGGCATGTTTCGCTCTTCGTCGGTTATTCGTCCATTTTCATACCCTTTTCTCAAGAAGTATTCTATAGCGGTCTTGTCCAGATCATCTATGGTAGCCCTGTTGTTCACCACATCGTCCCACGAACGTCCCATCTTCTTCAAGACAAACTGCTGCAAAGCAGGGCCTCGCAATTCCTGCATCGTACTACCAGAGCGATAGTAATACTTCCCTTTATAGTTTATAGGAATATTGCTGGGTTCGACAACTACTTCAATATACTCCAAGCCATTAAGTTCGTGTAGATTTACATCTACCACGATGCCCATAGTAGTAACAATCTTGTTGGGAATGTCTTCCATTAGTCTATCTACATTCTTCAATCCCACCACTTCATGATCATCATCCACACCGAAATACATAACTGCTCCCTGTGCATTTGCAAATCCGCAAATCCACTCTAAATATTTATCTTGCCAGATACGCTTATACTCCACGCTCTGACTCTCTTTTGGTTCTATCTTGTTCATATTCTAAAAAACATTATTCTTATAATTATATAAAAAATGTATATTAATACATTGTTATAAGTCCCACAATCCAAAAGATTGAAATTCGTACATTCCTATAACTGATTCATCATCTATTATTTCATCTCCATTATGAATTCCCATAGAGGAAAATAAATCAGCCATAAATAATTGAAGAGAAGATAGTTTACTTATCTCTTTATTTTTTTTATAAATAAGTTGCAAAGCCTTATAACCTATCATATCTCTACCATCATCGCCATAAGCCTGAGCAATTTCCGGGGGAACTGCTCCAAAATCAGAAACATAATCCAGATGATAATAGTAGTTTTTGTCCAAAGAAACTATCCCTTGTGGCAAAAGCTGTTCACTTCCATGATCGTATTTTATAATACAATCCGCACAGACTTCAACACTCCCTCTTATCTTAGTTCCAATAAAATATTTTTTTATCGTTTCTAGTTTTACAGAGTTAAAAACAAACAAGAATTTATTGCATACTCCAATATTTCCCAAATCTTCAAAGTACGTTAATGCATCTTTAAAGGTATTACGATTTATAGATGTTTTAACTTCTATAACAGCTTTTACAGCTTGGATCGGAACAATTTCTATATCACCAAATTTTGCAATAGGAGAATAATCTATACAATCATATATAATAATATCACATTGCCTAGAGTTTTTAAAATCACGACTCTGTATAAATCCCTGAGTAACCTTGAATCTATTAGGAATATTCTGGGACAAAAACTCTCTTAAAACAGCTTCTCCACTGAAACCTAATGATGCCATATGATTTCCCAAAAAAAGTTTGGCACATTCTACCTGAAGGCTTAATTCTCTTGCCTTTAGCTCAAAAAAATAGTTTACAGATATTTTATTCATTCCAGAAGTCATATTAATCTATTGTTCTATTAGTATTGATTTATTATAATCAGATAGAATAGATTCATAATGCGCACGGCTACCTTTTGGTATTACTATTCTATTTAGAATTGTATTGTTTAAGTCCGACCCATTAACAGAGCGATCAAAAGCTATATTAATATCTGTACATGACGATAAGAGCCTTATTGATTTTAATGAGCTGCATCGAGCAAACGATTCTCTGTCGATAGTTTTAACAGAGTCAGGAATTATAATTTTTCTCAATGCATTTAAATTTTCAAAAGCATGTTTTCGTATAGCTACGACAAAATTAGGAATTACAAAATCCTTAACATTTGATGAGCAACGAACAATCTCTGCTAAATCATTAGAATAAATACAATTACCTCTAATCTTATATATTTTATCCCCGTATTCAATATCGCAAAAACAGCCATCGAAACAATCCATATTCAATCTCACTTTTGTGTTTGGAATTACTATTTTGAGAAGTAATGTACAGCCACAAAAAGCTCCTTTACCTATATACTCCACAGATTCTGGTAGTTGAATTTGCATAAGTGAAGAACAACCATTGAAAGCAAAATCCTCAATTGTCTCAACCCCATAAGGAATAATAATCTTCCTTAAATATTTACAATCAGAAAAAGCATATTTACTTATTTCTTTTGTTCCTTCCAAAACAGCATAACTATCCATCATTTTAGGGCACTCTAATAATCTATACCAATATTTGCTATACTTAACGTTATTCTCATCCAGCCATGTTATTTTTTTATATCGAGTATCATCCTTCTCCTTCTCTATGCCTCTACCAAATCTATAGCACTCTCCGAGTAATCTCTTTGCTTTTTCATTTCCTTTATTAACAGATTTTTTTAACCACCGCACAGCAGTTTTATAGTTGACTTTAACCCCCCAACCATAATAATAACAACGCCCTAAATTAAACTGCCCTTCCATATTATTCTGGTTTGCAGATTTAAAGAACCATTTATATGCTTGTTGATAATCTTTGCTAACTCCTAACCCTTCTAAGAAGCACCCTCCTATATGACTCTGAGCATTAGGATTCCCTTGCTCAGCAGACTTCTTATACCAATATGCTGCTTCTTTATAGTCTTGACCAACACCATTACCTTCTGCATAACAATTACCAAGATTATTCTGAGCTATATCGTTCCCTTGTTCTGCTGAATTACGATACCACTTTACTGCTTCCACATAATCCTGACAAACGCCATTACCTTCAGCATAGCAAAGGCCTAAATTATTTTGAGCATTACTAAATCCTTGTTTTGCTGATTTCTGATACCATTTTACTGCTTCAGAATAGTCTTGACTAATGCCCTTACCTCTAGCATAACACAAGCCGAGAGCAAATTGAGCTTTAAAGTAACCTTGATCTGCAGATTTTTTATACCACTTTATGGCCTCCTCATTGTCCTGATTTAAGCCATAACCTAACTCAAATAATAAGCCTAGATTGTATTGTGCTTTATTGTATCCATGTACAGCTGATTCTTTATACCATTTAGCAGCTTCTTCATAACTCTGATTGATACCTCTACCATTCTTATAATGATTACCAAGATTAAATTGCGCTATAAAGTTTCCTTGTTCTGCTGACTTTCTATACCATTTAACAGCTTCTTCATGGTCTTGATTTACGCTATATCCTTTTTCAAAACAAAAGCCCAAGTTGAGCTGGGCCATAGAATCGCCTTGCTCAGCAGACTTAATAAACCATTTCACTGCTTCAACCCAATTTTGGTTTACCCCATCGCCTTCTGCATAGCATGCACCCAAGTTGTTTTGGGCTAAAGCATTTCCTCTTTCGGCAGACATTCGAAACCATTCTATTGCTTGTTTTTGATCCTGTTTGACCCATATCCCTTTATCATAAAACACTCCAAGTCTGTTTTGAGCGACAGAATTTCCTTGATTAGCCATTATTTCGAATAAAGAAAAAATGGTTTCTGAAACCAACGGAACAATACTCCTTCTTGCTAACAATTCTTTCTGGAAGAAAGTATCAATTACAATTACTTTATCATTGTTATTATTGAAAAGATATATACACAACATCAAATATAAGTCACTTGCAATAATTTTCTTATCAAGAATTATAAATAAGCACTCTATAAGTTTTTGAATATCATTTTTTTTAATGACACTTAACTTATTCCACACTTCACATTCACAGATGTTAAGATAATCTTTTTCAGAAAACAGTAATCTGTCCGCTGCTCCATATTCTTCAAGCAAATGTGGATTAACGGCAATAGCTTTCAAAGAAAGTAAAATGGAGATTACAGGTAAATCATCAATATGCTCATCAAAATCGTCTTCTGTTCGTGAAGGATGGCGAAAATCGGGGCTTCCAAGTTCTCTGGCTTTCTGCCCTCGCATAGCAGGAACAAACATGCCGTCATAATCTACCAATGCCAAAGTGCCATCCTCACGAACAAGAATATTGTCAGGCTTCAAATCACCATGTGCAAAAGGCTGAGGGAGCAACCACATGGCTAAGCGGCTGAATTTGTATGCCAGCATTTCCAGTTCGTATGTATCATCTAAGTGCTCACGAATGAACTTATCAAGCGTCACACCTTCTACCCAATCCATCAGCAAAACAGGAAACTCTTCTTCATCAGTATTAGCAGAATCCACAAACAACTCACGCTCATAATATTTAATGGGTGTAAGGAAGTTGGAAGACACAAATTCCAACTCATCGGCAATCTGCTTATAAGCTTCCGATCTGCCTTCTTGTTCTTTCAAGAAGCACTTCACAGCGTGAAACTTTCCAGTTTTCCCATCCTGCATCTTAAACACTACGGCAAAGTTGCCACTGCTCATGATGGGATTTCCACTCTCATCAAGCACTGGACGGAGGCTGCTGAGTTCAAAGAAGTTGTCCTCAGCACTCATTATTGACTCTATATACTCTGATATAAGGGGATAATTCATTTCCTTCCATTTAAGGTTTCAACAAAGATAAAAAGAATTATTTAGAAAATCCATATTAAGTTTATTTATTCTTTTTCACAAGGCTTGTGACATTAGTAATAATAATTATTCCTCTTTTTTTATATATCTATAGTATGGAAACAGGAATAAAACATCTATACCATTTATAAATTGCATTGAAAAAAGAATATTGGGTATAAAATGCGAGTGATTATGAAGGATTTGAAGGATAGAGATATAAGTTTCGTATAGAAATACATTTGATTCGAGGCAAATATATTTATTAGGAAATGGAGATTTTTTGCTTTCATATCCTTCATACATCAATATGAGCTCAGGCATTACAAAGCTCCAATAGGGTCAATTCAAATAAAAGTGGTTAAATTTGTGGAGAATCTATAAACTGGTGATAATGAATCCATTAGAAATTTCGGCATTATTTGCGTCATTAGAATATATGACTTTCCTATAGGAATACATTTGGTTCGAGGCAAATGTATTTATTAGGAAATGTTGGTTTTTTAATAACGCAAATGACGCAATTGAGGTAAGCAGTAATAATATTTTGTAGATAATTTTCCCCCAAAAGTTCTACAACGCCCCACCCTCCTGGCACCCCCTCTTCAAAGAGGGGGAATTTAGAACTTACAAACGACTTGAATGGAGGCTTTAAACTATTTGAATAGAGCCTGCAAACTTTGAGCTTGTAAGTTGCAAACGCAAGGTATTTTCGCGGAAATGTCAAGTGTTACTGCAAAAATGCTTCTGTATTTCTTTAATAATGCTTAGCATTAGGAGTAAAATACAGAAGTATTTCTAAAAAGGAGGTTTACTTTTGGTAAAAAAAGGTACGCTGTGGGATAAAAGAAAAGGCCGATTACAGTATAATCGGCCTCTCTATGTGGTGTCACCAGGAATCGAACCGGGGTCACTAGGATTTTCAGTCGTTTGCTATACCAACTGAGCTATGACACCATAATTTCTTGTTTGCGGGTGCAAAGATAGTGCAAATCGAATGCATAAAACTTGTTTTATGCTGAGATGTAGCCTATCTTGGCGGTGGTTTTTCAAAAACCGCTGCAAAGTTAGGCAAAATATTTTATCCTGCAAGGAAAAATAGAAAATATTTGTCTATTTGACATAAAGAAAGCGGGTATCCATCACAGACACCCGCATTTCTGCCTATTAACTAATACCGTATTATTATACTAATCCTTGTGCCATCATGGCCTTAGCTACCTTCATGAAGCCTGCAATGTTAGCACCCTTCACATAGTTGATATAACCATCAGGCTCTGTGCCATACTTCACACAGTCGCTGTGAATGCTCTGCATGATCTGGAGCAACTTGGCATCCACTTCTGCAGCAGTCCAACTGAGGTGCTGAGCATTCTGGCTCATTTCCAAACCAGATACTGACACACCACCAGCATTAGAAGCCTTACCTGGGCAGTAGAGAATCTTAGCAGCCTGGAATGCCTCGATAGCCTCTGGAGTAGAAGGCATGTTGGCACCCTCGGAAACGGCGAACACACCGTTGGCCAACAAAGTCTTGGCATCGTCGCCATTAAGCTCGTTCTGAGTAGCGCAAGGGGTAGCGATATCGGCCTTCTCACCCCAAGGACGAGCGCCTGCCACATACTTCACACCTGGATATTTCTCAGCATACTCACGGATACGTCCGCGATAGAGGTTCTTCAACTCCATGATGAAGTCGAGCTTCTCACGATTGATGCCCTCTGGATCGTACACATAACCATCAGAATCAGACATCGTCATTACGATACCACCCTCTTGCAGAACCTTCTCTGCAGTATATTGAGCCACGTTACCAGAACCTGAGATCAGCACTTTCTTGCCCTTCAGGTCGAGGCCGCGGGTCTTGAGCATTTCTTTCAAGAAATAAATGTTGCCATAGCCAGTAGCTTCTGGACGAATGAGTGAACCACCGAACTCACGACCCTTACCTGTGAAAGTTCCAGAGAAGTCGCGTGTGAGCTTCTTGTACATACCGAACATAAAACCTACTTCACGGCCACCAACACCGATATCACCAGCAGGAACGTCAAGTTCAGGACCGATGTGACGAGTGAGCTCCAGCATGAAAGCCTGGCAGAAACGCATTACCTCAGCATTGCTCTTACCACGAGGAGAGAAGTCGGAACCACCCTTGGCACCACCCATAGGCAGTGTGGTGAGTGAGTTCTTGAAAGTCTGCTCGAAAGCCAAGAACTTAAGGATAGACTGGTTTACAGAAGCATGGAAACGCACACCACCCTTGTAAGGGCCAATGGCATTGTTGTGCTGGATGCGATAACCCATGTTGGTATGAACCTTACCCTGATCATCTGTCCAAGTTACACGGAATGAGACAATTCTGTCTGGAATGCAAAGACGTTCGATGAGATTGGATTTTTCAAACTCAGGATGTTTGTTGTACTCTTCTTCGATACTTCCTAATACCTCAGAAACTGCTTGAATGTACTCGGGCTCGTTTGGGAAACGGCTCTTCAAATCTTCAATTACCTTAGATGCAATCATATTAGTATTTATTAAATGGTTGTTTTAATCCAACGGATACTGTTTTCTTTATTTTGCTTGCAAAAATAAAGATAAAAATGCAAACTGCAAACAATTTTAAAACAAAAATACCAAAACAGCAACATTTTCTTATAAATTGCACAAAAATTGCATAAAAATGTCACTTTTATTTCTTTTTCAATGACTGATAGACAGGAATGAAGACGAATGCGCCAGAAAGCAATATAGTGACAATTACAGGGCCGTTGATTACTTCGGCATTGACTATTACCAAGAAGCAGAGGGCCATCCACATGAGGACGATGAAAGAAATCTGGACTTTAGAAAGGGGTCTTTTCATAATTCTAACACCTTATTATATTATATAAACTTTATTAAATGCATAAAAAGCTTAACAATCAGTCTTCAAATGTACATTAAATCAATGAATTTATTTAAATTTGTAGCTGAAAAATTACTATTGACAGCCATTTTATGTCCAAATACCTCATCATCACCCTGTTGCTGCTCTTGCAGTTGCCACTCTTCGGGCAGAGCCAGAAGGCCACACCACGGCGCGGTGAGGGTATTACCACATTCCTCGTACGTATGGGAAGACCAGGACCAGCCTATTACCAGCAGTTTCTGGAGCTTAACAAGGATAAACTTCGCGGAAAGGAGGAGTTGTTGCTTGGAGTGAGTTATCTAATTCCCGACAAGAGAGGACAGGCTACTACCACAACCAACAATCAAACTGCCAACAAAGAACAGAAGCCTGCTGCGACGGAAGACCTGGGCACATTTAACGAACCGCTTTTCGGTACAAAACTGGCAAAAGGTAAGATAGACAGCAACAAGTTGAAAGGTGCTTGTTTCTATGTAGTAAGCGGACATGGGGGGCCTGATCCCGGAGCCATAGGAAGGGTGAGTAACCATGAGTTACATGAAGATGAATATGCGTATGATGTCGTGTTAAGGTTGGCACGCGACTTAATGCAAGAAGGTGCTGAAGTGCGCATCATCATTCAAGATGCAAGAGACGGTATCCGTGATGATCAATACTTGAGCAACAGTAAGCGCGAAACCTGTATGGGTGCCACTATTCCACTTAACCAGACAGAACGATTGAAACAACGTGCGGACAAAATCAATTCCCTCTATGAGCAGGACAAAAAGAAATACAAATATTGCCGTGCCATTTTCATCCATGTGGACAGTCGCAGTAAACGCGAGGAAACTGATGTATTTTTCTATCATGCCGATGGTAGCCAAAAAGGACGTTCACTCGCCAAAACCATGCAACAACAATTCAAGGCCAAATACCAGCAACACCAACCTGGTCGCGGATTCGGAGGTTCTGTAGGTCCACGAAGCCTGTATGTGCTCAGAAACACCAATCCTGTTTCTGTATTCGTTGAGTTAGGGAACATCCAGAACTCTCATGACCAGAAACGCTTTGTGTTGAGTTCCAACCGCCAAGCACTTGCCAACTGGTTGCTTGCAGGTTTTATAAAAGATTTTGAGGACAACAAGTAACCATGAAAAGAGGAGCATACATATTTATCAGTTTAGCACTGACCGCTTGCATGGGCCCTGGCATCTCAGAGGAAGACTTGTTGCAAAATATCAACAGCACACCGATGGTATATACAGTGGAGTGCATGGCACAAACCTGTGTGGTGGAACGATCTGACCTTTTCAGTAGCTTGCTGGGGCAACGCACAGCGATCATTCCTGTACAAGCCAATATCAAGGCGGGTATCGACCTTTCTAAAGTAAATAATGTCAAAATTGCAGAAGGGAAAGCCTACATCACCCTCCCCCCTCCTACTATTGAGATTGAAAGTACCAAAGTACTTAATGACCAGATAGTCACTTCTGTGGGATCTCTCCGTGCCAATTTCTCTGCTGACGAGCTCACAGAAATTGCCAGCAAAGGCAGAAATGCCATAGAGGAGAAACTCAATGAATACGATTTGGTTGATCCTGCCCAAGATCAAGCAGAGGTGATCATTGCCAATATCGTTAGGAAAATGGGATTGGAACCAGTTTTTGAACGCCGCTCCGTCTATGAGAATCAGGAACTGATACGGTTTGTTAGCACAAATCAATAACCATGGAAGAGAAACTGGAACATAGGGAACAACAACGGAAGAAGATTTTCAGATGGGTGATTGCCGTTGGCATTGTGCTGTTGATCTGCCTGTTCTTCAGGGCACAGCGGAACAACCTCTTCCGTCTTTATAACTATTTATTCAAGCCCCGGACAGAAATAGGGCATATTCAAATCACGGATCTGTCTAAGACTGCGAAACTCAAGGTATTATCTATATATAAAGAAGTCATCATCAGTCAATATCGCCAAGAACGAGGCTTCCTATTTAGCCAAAATGAATACCAGATTCACTCCATCTATCCTGGGCGCATAGATTTAGGCTTCGATCTAACCAAATGCGAAGAGGACTGGATTGTTACTGACGGAGATACAATCATTGTATCTTTGCCACCCGTTGAGATACTGAATAAAGATGCGTGGTACATTGACGAGACCAAGAAACAGACTCCAATAGAGGATGGAACATGGACTACCGCTGACTATAACACGATGGCTCAAAGAGCCAATGCTCTGATAAGACGTACCTGTGAATTGGATGATTGTTATAAACAGGCAGAGACTCAAGGTTTCAAGGTAGTGACCAATTTACTCAAAACGTTTGGTTATAATAACCTGAAAATAAACATCAAGACGCGAGACAACTATAAACCATATCACATCGTGGACGCTGATGCTGCCAAATATGTCAATCCTTATCAGTTCTATATAGGAACTGATGGGAACCGCTATATTCATTTCAGCAATGGTGCCAACCTACATTATAAAGGAAACTTCACGCAAGAAGAATTGCTCTCGTTTATCGATTTATTCAACCAATACACGATAGAGGAACCGATAAGACTTTGGAACATCCAGAAACAAGGAAACGCACTCTCTATCCATATGACGCAGGAGATGCCTTATGGCACCACACCGACAACCATACTGGCCCAGAACGTGGATCAAGGCAGAATTATCAAAATTAAGAATGCCGCTGCCATGATTTGTCCAAAGGAACGTATCTCCATTTCTATCCAAGACAGAAATGGAGATACCTTAAGGGAATTTCATTAGGGATTATTACTCCTTTGCAACATCCTCTGCATTTTCTGCAGGCTCTTCAAAATCGGTCAGGCCATTGTCAACCAACAGATTATACCATTGAATCAGTTTGCGGATATCTGAAGTATGTACGCGATCACGGTCGAAATTAGGAAGAACCTCCTGTAGATAAGCTCTCAATTCATCATTGCCAGCCTTCTTTAAATCTATAGCTATCTTCGCTCCATTTTCCTTGGTCTGGATAGATTTGAATACCCGTCTCAATGGGACATCTTCTTCATCAGTAAACATAGCGATATCACCCAATGAGATAATTCTCTCACTTCCATAAGCAGGCATACGGCGTTTGTCCAGAAGAGACTCCACAATAATCATATTTTTTCCCTGTGAAACCATTTTGAACAAACCAGGTTTGCCAGAGATTGCTAAAATCGAATTCAACATAGTTTTACTTTATTATATTCTTATTTTTATAAACAGACATCAAAGATATACATTATTTTTAAAATAGTGAAGCAATAACCTGACAAACCTGCGGAATAAGTGGGGTATTCTCTTCATTGCTTATCACATAATCTGCCTTTTCCATCTTCTCTTCCTCATTCATTTGTCTGGCTATCCTGTTTATAACAGATTCACGAGAAGCATGATCTCTCTGCATAGTTCGATCAATACGAGTCTCTAAGGGAGCAGTGACCATTACCACTTTTTCCACAACATCCTGAAAACCAGCTTCGATAAGGATGGCAGATTCAATACCACAGGCCTTATATCCAGCATTCTCTTGTTTTTTTACCCAAGAGAGAAAATCTTCCTTGACAACTGGATGTATGATGTTATTTACTTTCAGCGTATGTTCTTCACAACTAAAAAGCCATGAAGCAAGAATGGACTTATTGAGACTTCCATCATCAGCATATACATCCTTTCCAACCAATTCCGTAAGTTGAGTACGAATGCCTTCATCTGTTATAGTCAATCGTTTAGACTCCTTATCAGAATCATAAACGGGGATGCCCATAACCCTGAACAGTTGTGAAACGATGCTTTTCCCGCTTCCGATTCCGCCTGTAATACCCAACCTAATCATTGTCAGAACTGTCAATATGTTCAATCAGGAAATCCACTTGTGCAGGATTGAAACGAATATTTGTTGCTCCTTTAGGAATATTACGCAAGCGAACGGTGTACTTCTGGTTGCCCAATTTCAGCAAATCCTCATACGAAACAAAGATATGGAAATCATCAGAAGTCAAGTCATTAAATTGGCGAAGTCCACACTGAAAGGTAATGGCAACTTTAGAAGGGAAAGACCGCAACTGCTTATCGGGAGGAAAGTTGATGCCATGAAGTTCTACTTCTACCGTCTTCTCTGTATACATATCTACCGCCAAAGTCAGTGAAGATGTCTCAGGAACAATCTTTACGCCACGAGCAGATTTCAGGCGCACCTCCTTACGTAGTGTATCATCTATCCCGCGAAACTCCTGTGGCTCCATATAGGCAGCTTTGATGGTATCAAGCAAGGCTAATGGAGCATAAACATGCACGGAATCTGGAGTAAAAATAGTATCAGAGAGATAGTGGCGTGGTCCTGCTATAGCCTTCCCCTGAAAACGTACAGGCACCAACTTAGCCTGTCCGGTAGAGTAAAAATACTCTAAGGTATCAGGAGTGACAGAAACCACCTGAGTGGAAGAACTCAGTTGGCTGGTTATCATTCTGGAAAAAGTAGAAGAAGGGATTTGTACATGGCTACCTTCTCCCGCCACAAAATCTATATTAAGTGGTGAGAACACCTTGCCCATGGTATAATTAAAGAGCAGAGTCCCCTTATCGCGCACATGAACCTTCACTGAAGCAACAGGATCAGAGGTAATTACCACATCGTCTGGCACGTCCCTTAGACGAACAGGTATGGTAATATCCGTCTCATACTCATTATCCAAAGTCTGGATAAGCCAGAAACCTGCAGCTACAAAGATAAAGAACAAGAATAGGAAAAACTCCCTACTCTGTTTACTAAGCAGGAAGTTCCATACGCTACGGGAAAACTTCAGATAAGCATGCTTTATGTCCCTACGTTCTGGCATTAGCTCTCCTGTTTATTTAACAGCCTGAGTAGCATTAGCATCTGAAGCATCAGCAAAGATAGAGTTCTTATCAATGCGGATTCTCACATTACGATCGATTTCAAGAATAATGTCATTATCATTGATTTCTTTGATAATACCATGAATACCACCTGCAGTTACAACCGACTGGTTTATTTGCAGTTGCTTACGGAAATTGTTTATTTCTTTCTGTTTCTTATTCTGTGGACGAATCATGAAGAAATACATGATGGCAAACATGGCGATAAGCATTATCCACATCATCATGCCATTATCAGCACCCATTGCTTGAAGCATCAATAAATTCAGTAGTGTCATATTCCAAATAAATTAAAGATTTAACATTATCATCAGAATTTCTTAAGCAGTTTCCCTTGCTCTTGCAACATCAGTACTACCCCATCGAGCGTCCCATTAACAAACGAACCGCTCTTATGTGTACTATAGTTCTTTGCCAACTCCACATACTCATTTAAGGTAACACTCAGTGGGATATTAGGGAAACTTAGCATCTCAGCGACAGCCACCTGCATGATGATAATATCCATCAGAGCTAAGCGGTCGAACTCCCAGTTACGTGTATTTTCCTCTATCATTTTACGGTATTCTTCCCCATTGAGTATACTTCTGCGGAATAGACGGATGGCAAACTCACGATCTTCATCGTCCTTAAATTCAGGAAGCAATGGCTGGTCTGCCCCTTTGCTTTCATCAAACTTCTTGATAGTTTTCAGGATAAAGGTATCTACAGTGGCCTTATCATCATTCCAGTACAGACTCTGATCTTCCAGAATAGCTTCGAGGTCCTCCCCACGATCCTTAATATAGTTTTTATAAATTTTCCGGCACAATTCACGATCGGCCTCATAGGAAGTATCCCCTTCAGTCAGATAATCATAAAATATATCACTGGTAAAAATCGTATCAAATAAATTCTTCACTACCGCACTGTCATTATCCCAAGTACGTTTTTGATTGGATACATAGTCCAGCAGTTGTTTATTTACTTCCAACTGACGTAAGAATTTGTTCTCCACCAATGCAGTCAGTTTTGTCTTGGTGACATCATCTAATACTAAACGGGAATCCAGCTTTCGTTGTGCATAGTTGACCACTGCCACCATCAGCATCAATAAATAGTTGTAAAGGTCATAAGCTTTAGAAAGACTAAAGAGTAGTTCTTTTTCAGCAGCATCCAGGTTCTTGCTACCATTCTGGTAATAAGCATACACAATCTGTATAATCTTAATACGGATGAGAACGCGGTTAATCATATCAAAGGTGTTTATAATTTCGTTTGCAAAATTAGCTATTTCTAATGATAAAATCATAATGCAACGCATTTTTTTTGCTCACGTGAATATTTATCCTACGTTTTTGTTGACATATTCAAAAAATTTCATGATATTTGACGTTTGAATCAAAAATAATACAAGATTATGGAAGGACAGAAGAAAAAAAGTGTAGATGAAACAAGCGATAAGGATATCGTTTATTCACAAGCTGTCAAGGCAGGTAAACGAATCTATTATCTCGATGTAAAAAAAAGTAAGAAGGGCGAATTGTTCCTTGCCATCACTGAAAGCAAAAAGATCATTCAAGGAGAAGGAGATAATGCACAATTCTCTTTTGAAAAACATAAGATCTTCATTTACAAAGAAGATTTTGAAAAGTTCTCAGATGGTCTCAAGGATGTCTTGAATTATATCTATCAGCGTCAAGCTCCTGAAAGTCCTACATCAACTGAACCAGTAAAAGATGGGGAGGGAAATGAGCCCATCATTTCAGATGAGATAAAGATAGATATCGATTTTTAGTAAATATTCATTGCAGAATAAAAAAAAAGCAGTACTTTTGCACCGCTTTTTCAATACACCCTTGCAACTAATATGATGAAACAGGAGGTTGCAAATGTGCGATGGTGAATTAAGCAACAACTTAATTTTAGAGTAACACAAAAATTTCAAAGAATGAAAACATTTGAATTGAACGGAACTGCAAGAACTATTGCAGAGCGCTCTTCAGAGCAGGCAAGAGCTTTGAAGGCTATTCGTAAGGACAATGGTGTACCATGCGTTCTTTACGGTGGTGAGAAAAACATCAACTTTACTGTAAAGGCTGATGATTTGCGCAAGTTGATTTACACTCCTCACATTTACGTAGTGAATCTGACTATCGATGGTGAGCTTCACACAGCTATCATGAAGGAACTCCAGTTCCACCCTGTAAAGGATAACATCCTTCATATTGATTTCTTGGAGATCAGTGAGCAGAAGCCTATCGTTATGGAAGTGCCTGTGAAGCTCCAAGGTTTGGCAGAAGGCGTGAAGGCTGGTGGTAAGTTACAGCAGCAGATGCGTAAACTGAAAGTTAAGGCATTATACAAAGACATTCCAGAGATTCTGACCGTTGACGTTACCTCTTTAGGTTTAGGCAAATCTATCAAGGTGGTTGACCTCAGCTATGATGGTCTGGAACTCATCAATCCAAAGTCTGCCGTTGTCTGCATGGTGAAGGCTACCCGTGCCGCTATGCAAGCTGCGCAGTCTTAAAGAGGAAGTCTTTTAGTCTTATATACGGATGGTTCGCAACGCTGATGCAAATCAGCAGAGTGTTACCATCCGTTCTTTATTTGGGAAAGCAGTATTATGAAATACTTGATTGTAGGATTAGGGAACATAGGACCTGACTATCATGAAACAAGGCATAACTCTGGCTTTATGGTAGTAGATCGACTTGCAGCAGCTGCTGGTCTGACATGGGAGGACAGGCGTTACGGATTCGTCACTACCCTCAACATTAAGGGACAGCAACTGGTGTTGCTCAAGCCATCTACCTTCATGAACCTCAGCGGTAACGCTGTGAGATACTGGATGCAGAAAGAGAACATCCCATTGGAGCGTGTGTTGGTGATCGTGGATGACTTCGCCCTTCCTACTGGCGCCTTACGTCTAAAGCCAAAAGGCAGCGATGGAGGACATAATGGGTTAAGGAACATCGCAGATGTTTTAGGAACACAAGAATTCGCGCGCTTGAGATTCGGCATAGGCAATGAGTTCCCAAGAGGTGCTCAAGTAGATTATGTGCTCAGTGAATTCACGGATGAGGAATGGGAGATTCTCCCTGAACGACTGGATTTGGCAGGCGAGATGGTAAAAAGTTTCTGCTTGGCAGGCATTACCATTACAATGAACCAATATAACAAGAAGTAAAAATGGAGGCAAGAATCGACAAATGGCTTTGGGCAGTGCGTATCTTCAAGACCAGGAGTATAGCTGCAGATGCTTGTAAGATGGGACGCATAAGTATCAACGGCTCACAAGTAAAGGCATCACATAGCGTAAAGGTCAATGATGTGGTGCAAGTACGCAAGCCTCCAATCACCTACTCTTTCAAGGTACTGCAAGCCATTGAGAAGCGTGTCGGGGCCAAACTCGTTCCACAAATGTTGGAGAATGTCACTACACCAGACCAGTTGGAATTGTTGGAAATGAGTAAGATCAGTGGGTTTATGAATAGAGCTAAAGGTACAGGACGTCCAACGAAGAAAGACCGTCGTCAGCTTGATGAATTTACAGCACCTGAGTTTATGGACGACTTTGACTTTGATTTTGATGATAATGACGAAGAATAGATAGAAGATTATGGCAGAGAATATTATAAAATGGGGGATTATCGGTTGCGGAGAGGTAACCAAGTACAAGAGTGGCCCTGCGTTTAGTAAGATAGCCAACTCAGAAGTGGTTGCCGTTATGAGTAGGGATCTCTCTAAGGCAGAGGCTTATGCTAAGGATCGTGGCATACCTAAGTGGTTTAACGATGCCCAATCTTTGGTGAATGACCCTGATGTAAATGCGGTGTATATCGCTACCCCTCCCTCCTCTCATGCCACTTTCGCCATCATGTCCATGAAATCTGGGAAACCTTGTTACATAGAGAAACCTATGGCTGGCAGCTATGAAGAATGCAGTCGTATCAATCGCATCTCTGAGATGACTGGAGTCCCCTGCTTCGTAGCTTATTATCGCCGTTATCTGCCTTATTTCCAGAAAGTAAAACAGATGATTGAGGATGGAACGATTGGCAATATCCTGAATATACAACTGCGTTTTGCTGTTCCTCCACGCGACCTTGATTATAATAAGGAGCAACTGCCTTGGCGTCTGCAACCTGACATTTCGGGGGGTGGCTATTTCTATGATTTGGCTCCACATCAGATAGACATGATCCAATACATTTTCGGTATCATCATCGACGTACAAGGGTATAAGAGTAACAGAGGACATCTCTATGAAGTGGAAGACAACCTAAGTGCCTGCTTCCGTTTCGAAAGCGGATTGGTTGGTAGTGCTTCCTGGTGCTTTGTGGCCCATGATTCTGCACGTGATGATCGCATAGAGGTGGTGGGAGACAAAGGTATGATTTGCTTCTCTGTCTATACCTATGACCCTATTGAAGTCTATACAGAAAATGGGCGTATAGAGATTCCTGTAGAGAATCCTACTTATGTACAACAACCTATGATTCAGCGTGTAGTGGACCATCTGCTTGGGAAAGCAGAATGTTGTTGTAAGGGAGAATCAGCCACGCTAACCAACTGGGTGATGGATAAGATCTTAGGGAAGATTTAGCCTTAATGTGATTCATTGGCATAGGTGATATCTCCTCTTTCAAGGACATTATACACATCACGCATTTCACCCACGATCCAAATGACATCACCCTCAGAGAAAGGTTCGCGGATATTTGGCGCATGGAGTGCCTCATCACCACGTTCTACACCTGCAATAAGGCAATGATACTTGTCGCGAATGCCTGTTTCTGGAGGAGTAAGTCCTAAGAATGGAGAATCTGCATCTACCTCAAACTGCTTCAAAATCATCTCACTGCGCTCTATCAAATCCTCATCTATCACTGCAGATGCATTTATCAGTTCCTCTCCAAACAGTTCCAGTTCTTTGTCAGTTCCTAATGCTGTAATTCTATCGAATGGATAGAGTCTGGTCTGTGCTCTTGGAATATTAATCCTGCGTTTTCCTCGCAGTATAGATACTACTTGAATCCCATATTTCTTTCCAAAGTTCAGCTCCGCTAAAGTCTGTCCTGCCCATGCTGTTTCACCAGGCAATTCATAATCTGCAAGGTGTAGATCTCTGGATAGCAATCTACCAGCATACTCTGGTTTCTTCTCTCCCATGTACTCTGCCTTTATCTCTCTGGAGCGCAGATTCTTGAAGAAAGTACGCTCTATCATGATGCTCTGTTTCTTCAATCCTCTGGAAAGTATCATGCCCACTATCAGCAGGAGAGCAATGCCAAACAGCAGACCTGCAGAGAGTTCGACAAGCTCTGTAAACACAAACATGATGAATGCCACTGCAATCAAAACGCGGATAAATACAGTAGCCACCAATGGCAAGCGATTGGCACGGGAATGCCAAAGGGTCTTGAACTCCTCAGAATGGTTCTTCTTAATCATGATGGCCCTCAAGAACGGAGAAAGCACAGCTACCGTGACAACTGCCATAAGCAAATTTCCCCAAATGCCTGGTATCCAATTCTGGCATATTGGCGTGACAAACCTTAAGGAGATGATAACGATAGCAATACAGATAATGGAATAGATAACCGTATTTCTGACCATCGCCATAATCAGTTTACGCCAAACACTTTCACTGTTGACCGTACGCGTACTGGAGGTATAATTTGCTAATGTCCTGCGCATCTTCTTTGGCAAATGAGCCTCCGCATATTCAGAAGCCGGCTCTGCCAATCGAATCATATAAGGTGTCAGGAAGGTTGTTATCACAGAGACTGCCACCACAATAGGATAAAGGAAATCACTGGTAACTCCCAAAGATACACCAAGGGAAGCGATGATGAAGGCAAACTCACCGATCTGTGTCAGACTGAAACCACACTGCATGGCCGTCTTGAGCGACTGTCCAGACAATACCACACCCAAGGTTCCAAAGGTGGCCTGTCCCAAAATCACGGTAAAGGTAATAACGATAATTGGAACAATGTAAGTAACGATCATCGCAGGATCTACCATCATACCCACAGAAACGAAGAAAATAGCGCCAAACAAGTCTTTGACAGGTTTTACTAAGTGATCGATATGCTCCGCTTCTACCGTTTCTGCCAAGATAGAACCCATCATAAAGGCACCAAATGCAGGAGAGAAACCTGCCAATGCTGCCATCACCACCATGAGGAAGCAGAGTCCTAAGGAAACGATCAGCATGGTTTCATCACCCATCAGTTTACGGGTTTTACGTAACATCAAGGGGATAAGGTAAATGCCTACCACAAACCACAGGATCAAGAAGAATACCAGCTTTGCAATGCTCCAGAGCATTTCCGTACCTTCAAAGTTGCTGCTTACAGCCATCGTAGAAAGCATTACCATCAGTACGATGGCCAAGATATCTTCAAGGATTAAGATACTGAGTACCAGACCCGTAAACTGTTTCTTGCGGATACCGAGATCATCGAAAGCCTTGTAGATGATGGTCGTTGACGACATGGCTATCATACCCCCGAGGAAGATACTGTCCATGCGGCTCCATCCGAAGGCTGTTCCCACAGAGACACCCGCTATAATCATACAGAAAATAATGGTAAGAGCGGCGATGACTGCCGAACCACCCACTTTCATGATTTTCTTGAAACTAAACTCCAAGCCGAGGGCAAAGAGCAAGAAAATCACGCCAATGTCTGCCCAGGTATGCACGCTCTGCGTATCGACCACAGAAGGCAAGAACCCCAAATGGGGACTAGCCATGAAGCCAGCCACGATATAACCCAATACTAAAGGTTGTTTCAGCCTCTTAAAGAGCAAGGTCATAAGACCTGCATATACCAATATCACAGCCAAGTCGGCTATCAACGGAGCTAATTCTGACATATCTTATCCTTAAAATTTAAGGACAAAATTACAAAAAGTTAAATTTCCCATCAAATCTTTTCTCCACTATTTTAACAGAATGCTGAATCGGCGTTTCGCACCAACTTTTTTTTCTTAACTAGGAAAAAATTTTTTCTTAGTTAGGAAAAAATATTTTCTGTGCGTAGCGCCAAAAAAATCATCATCCAAAGAGTAAAAAAAGTGGGAAATACAGACAGATTTTGTTAAGTATTTTTTGCAGATATTCATCAGAATTTAGTAACTTTGCATCATAAATATATAGCTATTTCAATAAACGTTTAATTAATATACAAAAACAATGAAAATTTCACACATTGAGCATCTGGGCATTGCATGTCCCAGCATTGAGAAGGCACTGCCTTTCTTCGAGAATGTTTTAGGTCTGAAATGCTACAACGTAGAAGTCGTAGAAGATCAGAAAGTAAAGACAGCTTTTCTGAAAGTTGGTGAGGTAAAGTTGGAACTTCTGGAGCCTACAAGCCCAGATAGCACCATCGCCAAGTTCATTGAGAAGAACGGTGGCCGTGGCGGTATGCATCATCTGGCATTCTGCATTGAAGACGGAGTGGCCAATGCATTGGCAGAGGCAGAAGGTTTGGGCATTGCCCTGATTGACAAGGCTCCACGCAAGGGTGCCGAGGGTCTGAACATCGCATTCCTGCATCCAAAATCAACTGCAGCTGTGCTGACAGAGCTTTGCGAGAATCCTAACAAATAATCCAAAATTCATATAGATACACAATGAGTAATCAAGTTGAAAAGATCAAAGAGCTTATTGAGCTTCGTGCTAAGGCTCGTTTAGGCGGTGGCGATAAGGCTATCGAGAAGCAGCATGCTAAAGGTAAGTACACTGCTCGTGAGCGCATCACAATGCTGCTCGATGAAGGCAGTTTCGAGGAAATTGACATGTTTGTGGAGCACCGTTGCACCAACTTCGGTCAGGACAAGAAGCATTTCTTGGGTGACGGCGTGGTGACTGGTTGCGGTACTATCGACGGTCGTCTGGTGTATGTATTCGCACAAGACTTCACCGTATTCGGCGGTTCTCTCTCTGAGACTATGGCACAGAAGATCTGCAAGGTAATGGACCTGGCAATGCGCATGGGTGCTCCTTGCATCGGCATCAATGACTCTGGCGGTGCCCGTATTCAGGAAGCCGTGAACGCATTGGCTGGCTATTCTGAGATTTTCCAGCGTAACATCCTTGCTTCAGGTGTGGTTCCTCAGATTTCAGGTATCTTCGGTCCTTGTGCTGGTGGCGCAGTTTATTCTCCTGCACTGACCGACTTCACCATCATGATGGAAGGTACTTCATACATGTTCTTGACTGGTCCTAAGGTGGTAAAGACCGTGACTGGCGAGGATGTGAACGAAGAGAATCTGGGTGGCGCAAGCGTTCACTCTACCAAGAGTGGTGTGACACACTTCACTGCAGCTACTGAGGAAGAAGCTTTGGCACTTATCCGCAAGCTCATCAGCTATATTCCACAGAACAACATGGAAGAGCCTCCTTACAAACCAACTGACGATCCAATCGACCGTCTGGAGGACTCTCTGAATGAGATTATCCCTGACAATCCTAACCAGGCTTACGACATGTACGAGGTTATCAGCGCCATCGTGGATCATGGTGAGTTCCTGGAGGTTCACAAGGACTATGCTAAGAACATCATCGTAGGTTTCGCCCGCATGAACGGTATCAGTGTAGGTGTGGTAGCCAACCAGCCTAAGGCTATGGCAGGTGTGCTCGACTGCAACGCCAGCCGCAAGGGTGCCCGCTTCGTTCGTTTCTGCGATGCCTTCAATATTCCATTGGTAACTTTGGTTGACGTTCCTGGATTCCTTCCAGGTACAGGTCAGGAGTACAACGGTGTGATTCTGCATGGTGCTAAGTTGCTCTATGCTTACGGTGAAGCTACAGTGCCAAAGGTAACAGTAACCCTGCGTAAGTCTTACGGTGGTTCTCACATCGTGATGAGCTGTAAGCAGCTGCGTGGTGACATCAACTATGCATGGCCAACCGCTGAGATCGCTGTAATGGGTGCTTCAGGTGCTGTGGCAGTGCTCTTCGCTAAGGAAGCTAAGGAGAAAGAAGATCCTAAGGCATTCATGGCTGAGAAGGAAGCTGAGTATCAGAAGTTGTTCGCTAACCCATACAATGCAGCCAAGTACGGCTACATCGATGACGTGATCGAACCTCGTAACACTCGTTTCCGCGTAATCCGCGCTTTGCAGCAACTGAGAACTAAGAGACAGGAGAATCCTGCTAAGAAGCATGGTAATATTCCATTGTAATTTTTTACTTAAGAACAACAAGTTTATGAAGAAAATTAATCTTGGAATAATTCTTTCGCTCGCACTGGTGTTCAGCCTGTCGTCTTGCCGCGAACTCTCTACCAGTAGCAAGGTGCTCATCAATGAGGTGATGATGACCAATGAGACCAGCGCTACTGACGAGTATGGCGATCACAACGCATGGATTGAATTATTCGTAAAATATTATGGACCTATCGACGTGGCAGGCTACGAGATTGAGGTAGAACCCAAGGGTGAGCCAGCCGTGAGATACATCATCCCGAAAGGTGACGTTATCACGAAGGTTGCCCCTCGCCAGCACATCGTGTTCTGGGCAGATGGTCAGCCTAATCGTGGTACTTTGCACGCCAACTTTACGTTGAACCCAGAGAAATTCACTACCATTCGTCTCTTCAACTCCAATAAGGACCTCATCGACCAAGTGGAGATAGAGGGTGGAACTCTGAAGGCTGATCAATCTTATGGCCGCATCGACCCTAACTACACCGAGTTAGGCAAAGAGAACTGGCAGGTGAAGGACAGCTCTGATGGTAATCCTGACACCTACGTGACTCCAGGTGCAGCAAACCGAGTGATTGACCAAAATGCTAAGCAGGAAAACTTTGCTCGCCAAGACCCCGTGGGTATTGGAATGGCACTCACTGCCATGAGCGTAGTATTCACTTGTCTGATTATCCTGTTTGTGGCCTTTAAGCTCGTGGGTAAGTTCTCCATCCACATGGCACAGCGTAATGCCATTGCTGCCAAGGGTGGGAATCCTGATATCGCTGACATGAAGGAAGCTACCAAGAAAGAGAACCAGACTCCTGGTGAAGTATTCGCCGCCATTGCTTTGGCTTTGCATGAGGAAATGGAAGACGTTCACGACACTGAGGAAATGGTCATCACCATGAATATGGAAGACCAGCAGCCTGCAGCTTCTCCTTGGAGCGCCAAGACTCTGTTGATGCGTCATACACCTATTAGAAGAAGATAAATACATAATATTTTAGCAAAATGAAAGAATATAAATATACAATCAACGGCAACAAATACACAGTGACCGTTGGCGATATTGAAGATAACAAAGCTCACGTAGAAGTGAACGGAACTCCTTACACCGTAGAGATGGAGAATGTTCCTGCTCCTAAGAAGGTGATTCGTCCAGTAGTGGCTGCCGCTGCAGCTAAGACTGCTCCTGCACCAACCACCAAGGTAGAAAAGCCAGCCACCAAGGCAGGCAAGAACGCTATCAAGTCACCTCTGCCAGGTGTTATCCTGCAAATCAAGGTGAATGTAGGCGATGAAGTAAAACGTGGCCAGGTGCTGATGATCCTCGAAGCCATGAAGATGGAGAACAACATCCCATCCGACCGTGATGGTAAGGTTGTGTCTATTAATGTAAGCAAGGGCGACTCTGTCCTTGAGGGTACTGACCTTATTGTAATTGAGTAAGATTATGGGTGAATTTTTTAATTTCTTAGGAAATAACCTCCTCGATTTCTGGAACTACACTGGTTATGCTAATGCTACAGCCGGTCACTTCGCCATGATCGTGGTAGGTTTGATCTTCATCTACCTGGCCATAACCAAGGAGTTTGAGCCTATGTTGCTCGTACCAATTGGTTTCGGTATCTTGGTAGGTAACATCCCATTCAACCTCGATGCAGGTTTGAAGGTGGGTATCTATGAAGACAACTCAGTGTTTAACATTCTGTATAGCGGTGTGACCAACGGCTGGTATCCGCCACTTATCTTCCTCGGCATTGGTGCCATGACGGACTTCTCCGCTTTGATATCCAATCCGAAGCTGATTGTGATTGGTGCTGCTGCTCAGTTTGGTATCTTCGGTGCTTACATGCTGGCACTGTTGCTGGGATTCACTCCTCAGCAGGCAGGTGCTATCGGTATCATCGGTGGTGCTGACGGTCCTACAGCTATCTTCCTTTCTTCTAAGCTGGCACCAAACTTGATGGGTGCTATCGCTGTGGCGGCTTATTCTTACATGGCATTGGTGCCTGTGATCCAGCCCCCTATCATGCGACTGCTTACCACCAAGAAGGAGCGCGTGATCCGCATGCGTCCTCCACGTGCCGTGTCTAAGACAGAGAAGGTGATCTTCCCTATCGTAGGTCTGTTGCTGACAGCCTTCCTGGTTCCTTCTGGTCTGCCACTGCTGGGTACCCTGTTCTTCGGTAACTTGCTGAAGGAGAGTGGTGTAACCCGCCGTTTGGCTGAGACTGCCCGTAACCAGTTGATTGATGTCATCACCATCCTCTTAGGTTTTACCGTAGGTGCTTCTACACAGGCTTCAGAGTTCATTACCGTGAACTCACTGCTTATCTTCTTCTTGGGTGCTATCTCCTTCGTGATTGCCACCGCTACAGGTGTCATTTTCGTGAAGTTGTTTAACCTTGTCCTGCCGAAGGATAATCAGATCAACCCATTGATTGGTAATGCCGGTGTATCTGCTGTGCCTGATGCAGCACGCATCTCACAGAACGTTGGTTTGGAATATGACCCAACCAACTACTTGTTGATGCACGCTATGGGTCCTAACGTAGCAGGTGTGATTGGTTCTGCTGTGGCAGCTGGTGTGCTCCTTGGATTCTTGATCTAATAGAACGTTTACATAGCGTTATATATAAAAAAGGTGGGGAAAGATTTCTTTCTCCACTTTTTTTGTATAATTTAGTGCCATAAAAACAAAAACATTCAGACAATGAAAAAGGCACTCTTTTTAATTGGAGCTTTGATGCTCTCTTTAGGCAGCCATGCTGCTGTCAATGTGGACAAGATTGATCCTCCTTTCTGGTATGTCGGCATGCAGGACCACGAGCTGCAACTGATGGTCTATGGAGACGATATCGCTCACACAGAGGTATCCGTAAACTATCCAGGAGTAGCGCTTAGCAGCACCGTCCGTTTGGAAAGCCGCAACTACCTGCTGGTGTATCTTACACTAAGTGAAGGCACCCAACCAGGCAAGATGCCCATTACCTTCACACAGGGGAAAAAGAAGATTACTCAGGATTATGAGTTAAAGGCACGTAGCAAAAAAGGTTCGGAGCACTATGGTTTTGATGCCAGCGACGTGCTTTACCTACTCATGCCAGATCGCTTTGCCAATGGTAATCCACAAAACGACCAACTACCAGGGCTATCCCCTTACAAGGTGGATCGTTCAGAGCCAAGCAGTCGCCATGGAGGTGACCTAAAGGGCATTCAAGACCATCTAGACTATTTTACAGACCTTGGTGTCACTGCCCTCTGGTTTACACCTGTATTAGAGAATAGTATGGAAGGTGGCTCTTACCATGGCTATGCTACCACCGACTATTACAAAGTGGATCCACGCTTCGGCACCAATGAGGAATATCGAGAGCTCATCAACGCAGCCCATCGGCGTGGTATCAAGGTGGTGATGGACATGATTTTCAATCACTGCGGTTCTGAGCATGTGTGGCTCAAGGACATGCCAAGTAAAGATTGGTTCAACCACTCTGACTATAAGGAAAACTATGTTCAGACCAGCTATGAGCTGACTTCTCACGTGGATCCTTACACCTCAAAGCGCGACTTCGACTACATGGCCAATGGTTGGTTTGTGCCTACCATGCCCGACCTCAATCAGCAGAATCCACACGTGATTCGTTACTTGCAGCAGAGTAGCATGTGGTGGGTGGAGTTTGCTGATATCGATGGTATCCGCATGGACACCTATCCTTACGCCGACTACGATGCCATGAGCGGTTGGATGAAGGCTATTAATAAGGAGTATCCCAACTTCAACGTAGTAGGTGAATCCTGGAATGTAGAGCCAGCCTATACGGCAGCGTGGCAAATGGACAGTAAGCTCTCTGCTCCACGTAATAGCTATTTGAAGACCGTAATGGACTTCAGCTTCTGGGATAAGATCAATCAAGCCAAAAAAGACGTGCAAGGCAATGGTGGATTGTATCGCATCTACAATAACTTCGTGTACGACTTCCTCTACCCTAACCCTGCTTCTGTGTTGACGTTTATCGAGAATCACGATACTGACCGTTTCTTGGAAGAAGGACAAGACCTTGATGCTCTGAAGCAAGCTGTCACCCTACTGCTCACTACCCGTCGCATCCCACAGCTTTACTACGGCACTGAAGTGATGATCAACGGCGTGAAAGCCATCACTGACGGCTATGTACGCAAGGACTTCCCTGGTGGTTGGCAAGGTGATACCCAAAATGCCTTTACTGCTTCAGGTCGCACAGCCATTCAAAACGAATGTTACAACTTCTACAAGACCCTGCTTCATTGGCGCAAGGGCAATGAAGTCATCAGCAAGGGTGGTATGGTACACTTCCAAGTACAACAGGGTGTTTATGCCTATGCACGCCAATACCAAGGTAAGACCGTATTCGTATTGCTCAATGGAACCAACCACGAGGTTGATCTTCCTCTGAATACCTACATCGAGATCCTCAATGGCATACAAAGTGGCAAGGATATTCTCAGTGGTCGTACCATCCAGTTGGGCCAAACCTTGAAGATGGCAGCCCGTGAATCACTTGTTCTCGAGTTATGAATTCATTGACAAGCATACTCAAAATAAAAGCCCCGACTCCATGAGCCGGGACTTTCTATTTCTAAGCAATCAGAAATTACTGAGCCAACTTGTTGTCAGAACCCAGAACGTCAGTGATCTTATGCTTGTAGAGCTCTACCATCAGGTCACGAGCAGGACCGCAGTACTTACGTGGGTCGAACTCACCTGGTTTCTCAGCAAATACCTTGCGAACAGCAGCAGTAAATGCCAAACGAGAGTCAGAGTCAATGTTGATCTTGCAAACTGCACTTGCAGCAGCCTTACGCAGTTGCTCCTCTGGGATACCTACGGCATCTGGCAACTTGCCACCGTTGGCGTTGATGATGTCCACATACTCCTGAGGAACAGAAGAAGAACCATGCAGCACGATTGGGAAACCTGGGAGCTGCTCCATGATAGCGTCAAGCACATCGAATGCCAATGGAGGAGGAACCAGACGACCAGTCTTAGGATCGCGTGTACACTGCTCTGGCTTGAACTTGTAAGCACCATGAGAAGTACCGATAGAGATAGCCAAGCTATCAACACCAGTCTTAGAAGTGAAGTCGATAACCTCCTCTGGCTTAGTATAGTGAGACTCCTCAGACTGCACCTCATCCTCTACACCAGCGAGCACACCCAGCTCACCCTCAACGGTCACGTCATACTTATGAGCATACTCTACAACCTTAGCAGTCAGCTCAATATTCTTCTCGTATGGAAGAGAAGAACCATCGATCATCACAGAAGAGAAACCGAAGTCAACGCAACTCTTGCACAACTCGAAGCTATCACCATGATCCAGGTGCAGCACGATTTCAGGATGCTCGCAACCGAGTTCCTTAGCATACTCTACAGCACCCTGAGCCATGTAACGCAGCAATGTCTGGTTTGCATAGTTACGAGCACCCTTAGATACCTGCAGGATAACCGGTGAACGCAGCTCAGAAGAAGCCTTGATGATAGCCTGCAACTGCTCCATGTTATTGAAGTTGAATGCAGGGATTGCATAACCGCCATTGATAGCTCTGGCAAACATATCACGAGTGTTTACCAAGCCTAAATCTTTGAAATTTACCATTTTGTTTAATTATTTAGTGTATATTCAACAATATTCCGTAGCAAATTTAATCATAATTGCTGAAATATCACATACTTGAAGAAGAAAATATTAAGAAAAAAGGCAAAAGTTTTTTCTGTTTCAGATAAAAGCATTATCTTTGCGCTCTGAAAATAAAGACCATTACACATATTTACCAAATATATAACTGATTAATAAATAAAAAAACATACTATTGATATGAAGAAAGACATTCATCCAAGCAATTATCGCCCAGTAGTATTCAAGGATATGTCCAATGGTGACATGTTCCTGTCACGTTCTACTTGCAAGACTTCAGAGACAGTAGAGTTCGAGGGCGAGACCTATCCAGTATTCAAGCTGGAAATCTCTAGCACCTCTCATCCATTCTACACAGGTAAGTCTAAGTTGGTTGACACCGCTGGTCGTGTAGATAAGTTCATGAGCCGCTACGGAAAGTATAAGAAGTAATCGTAGTGTGATAAGAGACAAGAAGGGGATATGCGCTGGCATATCCCCTTTCTTTTTATCCAAACAAAAGACCTATTAAGTTTAAGAAAGGCTCTTCAGCAATTCGATAAGCACACGCCAAATATCCTCGATGGTAGAAAGCTCTACACGCTCACTGGTGGAGTGCGGTTCCACGATACGTGGCCCGATGCTGGCTATCTGGATGCCTGGATAGTGCTCCACGAAGAAGCCTGCCTCCAGCACGAAATGCATTGCCACCATGCGGGGTCGCCAACCTAACACGTCAAGGAAAGTGTCGGAAGTCAGTTGCAGAAATGCGGACTGCTGATCCTCCTGCCAAGCGGGAGCAGACATAACCGTTTCGCTCTTGGCGCCACAAGTAGCAAAAACGCTGGCAATGTCACGACTCAATGCCTCCATATCACTATCAATGAAACTCCTGGTATGGGTTGATACGAAGATGCACTCCTCTTCTGTCAGGACGCGCCCAATGTTGTTCGAAGTCTCCACCGTATCCGGCATTGTCTCGCTCATTTTTACCACGCCCTGCGGAATCTGTTCCAGACTTGTCATCAAGGCATCAAAGGCTCCTGAGTTGATAACCGTCTTTTGCGACTCACACCTACTGATGGTACAGTGCATGCCAGGGTCACTGCCAGAATACTTCTCATCCAGCCATTTGTTTACCTCTTTCTCTTGCTGCATTATGTATTCCGGACACTCCTTGGGGATGCAAATGATAATTTCGGCAGAAGAAGCAATTGAGGCATTGGCTTCACCTATCTTTATAGAAGCCACAGCGAAATGACATGCATGACGCATTGCAGCTAAGAGAGTCCATGCTGCTTTGACAGCACTACAGCGTCCCTTGTTGATATCAACTCCAGAGTGACCACCCAGTCCGCCCTCGAAACGGATACTGTACCAACAACCTTCAGGGGCTGGCACACGCTTAACAGGGATTCGATGAAACTGCAGGCAAGCACCAGCTGCACCAGTGGTAATGGTATCATAGTCCTCAGAGTCAAGGTTGATGACCTTGCGGCCTTTCAAGAAGTCCTTACTCAACCCAGAGGCACCTGACATACCATCCTCCTCGTTGGTGGTGGTAATCACCTCCATCGGACCATGCACTATATCGTTACTCTCCAGCACGGCAAGAGCCATCGAAAGACCAATGCCATTGTCAGCACCCAAGGAAGTACCACGGGCTTTCATCCATCCATTCTCCACGTAGGCATCGATGGGTGAATTGAGAGGATCACTCATGCCCACACATACCATGTCCATGTGGTTCAGAAGCACGATGGGTTCCGCCCCTTCATGCCCTGGGGAAGCAGGCTTGCTAATGACGACACAGTTCTCTCCATCACGTTTGTAAGACAGGTGCAAACGCTCAGCAAACTTACACAGATAGTCCGCTACACGTTCTTCATGATGAGATGGCCGAGGAATCTGGTTCAGTTCCTTGAATATCTGAAATACACGCTCTGTGGTCGGTATCATTTCTGATGCTCTTACATGCCATTCATAATTGCTAACTGAAGATCACTCCCACTCGATAGTGCCCGTTGGTTTCGGAGTGAGATCGTACAGCACACGATTCACGCCTGGCACCTCAGTGATGATACGCTGAGTGATGTGATGCAGCAGAGCGTAAGGAATCTCCTCGATGGTTGCAGTCATAGCGTCGCGGGTATTGACGGCACGAATGATGACAGGCCAATCCCAACTGCGTTTGTTGTCCTTCACACCTGTTGACTTATAATCAGGCACGATGGTAAAGTACTGCCAAACCTTGCCCTCCAGGCCGTTCTTGGCAAACTCTTCACGCAGAATTGCATCGCTCTCGCGCAGAGCCTCCAGACGGTCGCGCGTAATGGCACCAGTACAACGTACACCCAGACCTGGACCTGGGAACGGCTGACGGAATACCATATTGTCAGGCAGTCCAAGTTCCTTACCTACTACACGTACTTCATCCTTGAAGAGCAACTTGATAGGCTCTACCAGTTCAAACTGCAAGTCTTCTGGCAAGCCACCTACGTTGTGGTGAGATTTCACTGGACCAGACTCTACAATATCAGGATAGATGGTTCCCTGTGCCAAGAAACTGATACCTTCCAACTTGCGGGCTTCTTCTTCAAACACACGGATAAACTCAGCACCAATGATCTTGCGCTTTTGTTCAGGATCGGCCACGCCAGCCAACTTGTTGAGGAAACGATCTGTAGCATCAACATACACCAGATTGGCATTCAGCTCATCGCGGAACACGCGTACTACCTGTTCAGGCTCACCCTTGCGCAGGAGGCCATGATTTACATGAACTGAAACTAACTGTTTGCCAACAGCCTTAATAAGCAAAGCAGCTACCACAGAGGAGTCTACACCGCCAGAGAGAGCCAGCAAAACTTTTTTGTCACCAATCTGAGCACGCAGCTCCTTAATTTGTTCTTCAATAAATTTCTGGGCCAAAGCAGGAGTCGTAATGCGCTCCATATCAGCCGGTCGTACGTTACCTGTTGTCATATTCTGTAATATTAATTGGTTTTTATTCTTATTTTTAAGCAACAAAAATACGAATTTTTCTCTTCATTCGCATTTAATTAAGTGCTATTTTTTTATTAATCGTATTACTATTTCCATTTTATTTGTATTTTTGCAAGTAGAATAAAACAAAAAAACAAACCTATGAAAAAGCACTTTCTAACTTTATTGACCGCAGCCTTGCTTCTAACCAGTTGCGGCTCAGTACCTATCACAGGCAGAAGACAGTTGCAACTGGTTTCTGACTCTGAAGTACTTTCAAGCAGTCTGACTCAATATGCCAGCTATATGAAAACCGCCACTAAGTCAACCAATGTCACCCAATCGGCAATGGTGACCCGTGTGGGACGTAAGATCGCCGATGCCACGGAGGCTTACCTGAAAGCCAACGGACTGGCTGACGAGGTGAAGAACTTCAGTTGGGAGTTCAATCTGGTGAAGGATGACCAGTTGAATGCCTTCTGTATGCCAGGCGGAAAGATCGTAGTTTACGAGGGAATCATGAAGCTGATGTCGAGCGAAGATGAATTGGCAGTTGTGATTGGCCATGAAGTGGCGCATGCTGTGGCAAAACACAGCAACGAGCGTATGAGCCAGCAGATATTGGCAGAATACGGCTATGCCGTGTTGGGCGGAGCCCTCTCTGGTCAGAGTGCAGCTGTACAGTCGGTAGCCAGTCAGGTATATGGTCTTGGTGCCCAGTATGGTATGACGCTTCCTTTCTCCCGCAAGCATGAGTCAGAGGCTGACTATATGGGTCTGATCCTGATGACCATTGCAGGTTACAACCCAGACGTCGCTGTGACCTTCTGGCAGAAAATGTCGGCTGGCAGCACTCAGGCACCACCCGAGTTCATGAGTACACACCCTAGTGATGCTCGCCGTATCGCTGACATTCAGAAGAACCTGCCAAGCGTAAAGCAGCAGTATCAAAAGAAGTAATTGATATTTATAAATCTTAAGGTTATGGCTGACAATTATTTAGAAGAGAAGTTTGAAGCTTATGAAGCCAAGAAAGCTGCTTGGCAGAAGAAGCGTAAAGTGGCAGGCAAGAAAGCCAGCCCTGTGCGTGGCGAGAGTACTTTGGAAGCCGACACAAAGGACGTGCGTTATGACGTGGCCGAAAATGAAGACCCTGCGCGCGACTGATGAGTGAACCTGCGTTCCTACATACTTTTGCTACTAATGTAACGGACATTGACCTTCCTAGGAAGTTCACAGACCCTTTTAATTATGAGCCTCATGTGCTGTGCCAAATCGCAGCGCATGAGGTTCAGCAGTATATCGACAGTCACCCTATGTGGTGTGAGGAACTGGTAGAGGGCAAGATGTTTGGTGTACTGGTGGTACAGACAGTCAGTGGCCTACGTTACCTGGCAGCCTATTCAGGTTTGCTGCAAGGACGGAACGACCTCCCCTACTTCGTACCAGCCGTTTATGACCTATTGAATCCTAAGGGGCACTTCAAGATAGAAGAGACGGCTATTACTGAGATTAACCATACTATAGATAAGGTGGAAGCGGAGACCAACCAACGAGCTACCGCTTTGAGACACGAGCGGAAAGTGCGATCGCAAGCCCTGCAGGAATGGGTGTTCCACCAGTTCGTAATGCGCAACAAAAAAGGTGAGGCCAAAGACCTCACCCAGATATTCTTGGAAGCACAGCATAAGGCACCACCATCAGGGGCTGGAGAATGTGCTGCGCCTAAATTGCTCCAACAGGCTTTCCTACACCATTGGACTCCAGTTGCAATGGCCGAATTTTGGTGGGGTGGCGATAGCGCAGAGCGAAAGCGTGGGCACTACTACCCTGCCTGTGAGGAAAAATGCAGACCTATCCTTAATTATATGTTGGCGTTATAAAGTATCGGAACTAAAACGCTAATTATTAAAATAATAAAGGAATGTTGCTAAGCCTTCGAGCGCTTTTTTCTTCTCTCCAAGGATGTCAATCACAAACTTGATTTCAGCCTTTGCTATACCACGCAGATTAGTGAGCGATTGGAGATCGGCTGTCATACGGATACTCTGTCCAGAAAGAACGGCCTGTCCAAACTTCATTTTATCCATACCATAGTTCACCATCATTTTCAGGTTATTCACCTCGATGATCTGATCCCACAGATGGGGTAACATAGAAAGCGTCAGATAACCATGCACGATAGTAGTGTGGAAAGGACTCTCTACCTTAGCACGTTCTGGGTCTATATGAATCCACTGGTGATCAAGTGTGGCATCCGCAAACATGTTAATACGTTCTTGGGTAATCTCCACATACTCTGACACGCCTATCTGCTTGCCAACCAACTGTTCAAACTCCTCGATATTATTAATTACTACCTTACTCATCGTTCTTAAATAATAAAAAAGTCATTATTTTTTGAGCAAAAGTACAATTTTTATCGATAAGTTGATTCATTTCCCCGCGTATTTTTGTATTTTTACAACGTAAAGGAAAAAGTATCGATGAGCGAGAGCGATTATATACATGCTTTGATAGCTCAGGGAGAGCACCAACAACAAGATTTTAAGTTCGAAATCTCTGACATCTGCAAGATAGCCAAGACTCTCTCTGCCTTTGCCAACACGGATGGAGGTCGACTGCTTATTGGTGTGAAAGACAATGGCAAGATTGCGGGTGTGCGCTCTGAGGAAGAACAATACATGATAGAAGCCGCTGCTCAAGTCTATTGCAAGCCCCATGTGGCATGCGAGATGCAAAGCTACCTCATTGAAGGACGCACGGTATTGATAGCTACCATTGAGAAAAGCGCTCACAGACCTGTCTGCGCGAAAACAGAGGATGGTAAATATCTGGCATACGTCCGCGTAAAAGATGAAAACATCCAGGCCACCCCTGTGCATCTGAATGTCTGGAAACAGGGCGATAGCCAAAAAGGTGAACTACTGGAGTTCTCTACCAGAGAACAGCGTTTGTTAGAGCTGATGAAGCAGAGCGACAAGCTTACCCTCAACCAGTATTGCAGGCGGGCCCATATCCCCTATCCTGCTGCTGTGAGGCTAATGGCAAAGTTCATACGTTATGGCATTATCGAAGTAGCCTTTGAGGATAGGCAGTTTCGTTACAGGCTGAAAGAATGAATTCTATGCCAATTGTAACAATTTTGTAATACTATAAATTTCAGTATGCGGTTCTAATCCTTTATTTTTGTCAGTAATTTGTGTTAATATAGTTAAGGTTTATGGAAACAACAGGAATTATGATGCTTGTGCTTAGGCTACTCGGTTCGCTGGCCTTGCTGATGTATGGTATGAAAACTATGAGTGATGCTCTGCAAAAGTTGGCAGGCCCCCAACTCCGCCACGTTCTGGGAGCCATGACTACCAATCGCTTTACAGGCATGCTCACGGGTATTTTAGTCACAGCAGCGGTACAGTCATCCACAGCTACCACCGTAATGACCGTGTCTTTCGTCAGTGCAGGATTGCTTACCTTGGCTCAAGCCATCAGTGTCATCATGGGCGCCAATATCGGAACCACCCTTACCGCGTGGATTATGTCGGCGGGCTTCTCGTTCAACATTACCGATTTTGTTTGGCCTGCTTTTGTCATAGCCATTATCCTTATATATAATAAGAAACGCCGCACCATTGGAGATTTTCTCTACGGTGTGGCTTTCATGTTCTTAGGACTGGGTACACTACGCCAAACGGGTATCGACATGCACTTGGGCGAACAACAGGCTGTGCTTGATTTCTTTGCCAGTTTCGATCCTCATAGCTTTCTCACGACCCTCACGTTCTTGATTATTGGTGGTATTCTCACCATGTGCGTGCAGTCGAGTGCCGCCGTGATGGCCATCACCATGATACTCTGCTCCAGCGGTGTACTGCCTATCTATCAAGGTATTGCCCTCGTTATGGGTGAGAACATAGGAACCACCGTAACTTCCAATATTGTGGCACTCTCTGCGGGCACGCAAGCACGTAGAGCAGCATTGGCACACATGTTCTTTAATGTATTCGGTGTATGCTGGATATTATGTGTGTTCCAACCATTTGTGAATTTTGTCTGCTCCTTGGTAGGGTATGATGTAACCATGACTAAAGACATCGTTAGCACTGAAGTCTTTCTGGCGAATGCTGCCAAACTGAGCTTCGTGCTGGCAGCCTTCCACACCTGTTTCAATCTCATCAACACAGGTATTCTCATCTGGTTTATCCCACAGATAGAGAAATTCGTCTGCTATGTGATTAAGGCAAAGACCAATGCGGATGAAGAAGACACACGTCTACTCTACATCAGTAGTGGTATCATGAAAACTCCAGAAATTTCTGTGTTGCAAGCCCAGAAAGAAATCGCTCTGTTTGCTGTACGTATTCAGCGCATGTACAACATGGTACGTGACTTGTTCCAAATGTCAGGAGTAGAGTCTAAAGACGATGACTTTATAAAACTCTTTTCCCGCATTGAAAAGTATGAAGATATCTCCGACAATATGGAGATTGAGATTGCCCGCTATTTGGAGCAGGTCAGCGATGCCCATCTGAGTGATGAGACCAAGGCTAAGATCCGTTCTATGATGCGTCAAATCAGTGAAATAGAGAGTATCGGTGATGCCTGCTACAATTTGGCACGCACCCTTCATCGCAAGCAAGAACAGAAGAAAGTGTTTACTGATAAGCAAACTGCCGCTTTGGAACAAATCATGCAACTGACTGACGATGTCCTGACCCAGATGAACCATGTGCTTCCTGGACGTCGCGAAGAACGCTCCATCACGAAGACCAACGAGTTGGAATATCGTTTGAACGAAATGCGTGACCATCTTAAAGCAGAAAACATCAATGCCATCAACGACCGTCAATACGACTATGCTGTAGGTACCATGTTTACTGACCTCATCAATGAATGTGAGAAATTAGGCGACTATGTAGTAAACGTGGTAGAAGCCAGATTAGGTAAATAGTATTTATATTGGGCACTATGGAAAAGGAAAAACGGATATTAGTGATAGATGATGAACAGGATCTATGCGACATCCTGCATTTTAATCTGACAAAGGCGGGCTTTTCTTGCGAGGTGGCATTCTCCGCGGAGGAAGCACTTCAGAAGAACCCAGCGGCTTACGACTTGCTGCTACTCGATGTGATGATGCCAGGCATGTCAGGTTTCGAACTGGCCATCAAGCTGAAGGAAAACGAGTACACCAAAAACATTCCCATTATTTTCCTTACAGCCAAGGACATGGAAAAAGACATGCTCTATGGTTTCACCTTAGGAGCTGATGATTATGTGTCCAAACCTTTTTCCGTACGCGAGGTGCTTGCAAGAGTGAAGGCTGTATTACACCGTACTGAGCAGGCAACCAACAACCCACAGATCATCAACTATCGTGAACTGACAGTAGATTTGACAAGCAAGGTAGTGAAAATAAATGGAGAAATCATCGCCTTTACACGCACGGAGTTCGACCTGCTGCACATCTTGCTTAGTCACCCCATGAAGGTATTCTCTCGCCAGCAATTAATCGATGAGGTATGGCCAAGCGATGTGGTCATCTCCAATCGTACAGTGGATGTGAACATCACTCGCCTACGCAAAAAGATAGGTCCCTATGCTAACTGTATTGCCACACGACAAGGTTTCGGCTATTATTTCAGTCCTGACATATGAAAAAGCTGACGGAAGGTCATAAAATGTTTATCAGCGTGATGGTGATCTTTGTCGCCTATGCCCTGACTTTCATTCTCTTTGAAGACTACGACCGTCATGTGTTAAGGCCATTCAGCGAAGCCAGCGACTGGCACCTGTTGCTTTTCTCCATTGTGGTAATGATAGGACTTGCCTTTCTCCTCTATCATTATGCACGACGCATGGACGAGCGTATCAGCCGTGAGCAGAATGAAAAGGAAAGTCGGATGCGTCGCGAGCTTACACAGAACATCGCCCATGAGCTGAAGACCCCTATCGCAAGCATCATGGGATACATGGAGACTCTCCTAGAACATCCAGATATTGGACCAGAAACTGAGCGCCAGTTTATTCAGCGCACACACGCTCAAGCCAAACGACTTACCTCACTACTGCAGGACCTTTCCTTACTGAATCGCATAGACTTTGCGCCTGAGCAGATTGCCAAAGAACAGGTAAACATTGCTGAAATCGTGGAAGAAGTATCCCACGAAACGGCACTCATGCTAAGCAAGCAGGAAATGACCTTAAAGAATTTCCTTTCCAAAGAAATCTTCCTCAATGGGGACCCTTCGTTGCTCTATGGCCTATTCCGCAACCTGTTCGACAATGCCATCCTACATGCAGGAAAAGGGACTTGCATCACTCTGAGTGCTAAAGATAATGGCAATTATTGGCAATTCACTTTCAGCGACAACGGACAAGGCATCGCTGACGAGCATCTGCCTCGCATCTTTGAACGCTTCTACAGAGTGGACAAGGGACGAAGTCGTGCTAGCGGAGGTACGGGACTTGGACTTTCCATCGTGAAGCACACAGTTGAGTTGCATGGAGGCAACATTGAGGCACAATCCTCTACTCCAAACGGACTGCGTTTCGTCTTCACACTTCAAAAATAGAAGGTAGGCGGGATTCGCTACGCCCATAAAGGCAGACTGTGACTCGACGATAAAAAAGAAAGATTTCTCTTTGTATTTCGCTCGTCTTGCACTATATTTGCACATTATTATAAAAAAAGATCAACAATGAGCATATTTTCTAAACTATTCGGAAAGAAAGGCGATAACAATCCTAAGAACAATGTGGAGGACTTCGCCTCGCTGACCAGAGTATATTTCCAGTCGGTATTAGCCTCTAACCTTGGTATTTCCAATATCCGTATTATGCCCGATTTGGCACAATTCAAACGCCTATTCAAGGTGCCCACACAGAATGGTCGCCTGGGAGTGGCTGAAAAAGCTGCCTCCAAGAAGATGCTGATGGCTGATTACGGACTGTCTGACAATTTCTTCAAGGAGATAGATTCCTCTGTCAAGAAACATTGTCGCACCCAGAACGACATCCAGCCCTACATGTTCCTCTATCAAGGCTTCCTAAATGACCTGATGATGCTGATGAGCACCCTGATGCAGTGGAAGATCCGTATCCCATCCATCTTTAAGAGCGTCATCAAGAACGAGGTAGAGAAGAGCGTACATAAGGTATGTACCAAGATGGTTTGGAACAAGGACGACGTGCATAAGACTGCCACCAACGTACGCATGTACAAGGAGCGCTTGGGTTATAGCGAGCAGTGGATGTCTGAGTATGTCTATAACGTGCTGATGCTGGCTAAGAAAGCTCCCAAGCCCAAGGAGACAGCCGAGAAGAAGTGATGGCAGAAGTTGAGCAGCATCCCTTCGAGCCTTTTCTACCAGAAAATGCCAAGTTGCTGATGTTGGGAAGTTTCCCTCCCCAGCCTAAGCGTTGGTCGATGGATTTCTATTATCCTAATTTTACAAACGACATGTGGCGCATCATGGGACTTATCTATTATGCAGATAAGAACCACTTTATTGTACCTGGCCAAAAGACCTTCCAGAAGGACTTGCTTATCTCCTTCCTCAAGGAACAGGGCATTGCCCTTTACGACAGTGCTACAGCCATCCGTCGCCTGCAAGACAATGCATCCGACAAGTTCTTGGAGGTAGTTACGCCCACAGACATTGATGCCCTCCTCTCCCAACTCCCACATTGCCAAGCCATCGTGACTACTGGCGAGAAAGCCACAGACACCCTCTGCGAGAAATACGATGCAGAGAAGCCAAAGGTTGGCCACTACTCTCCTTTCCAATACCAAGGTCGAGAGCTTCGCCTCTATCGCATGCCTTCCTCCTCTCGTGCCTACCCACTTGCCTTAGAAAAGAAAGCAGCCGTCTACGCCCACATGCTGCAAGAACTGGAAATGATTAAAGATTATAATTCATAATTTATAATTCATAATTTTGTTTTACAAGTGGTTTGCATTATCTTTGCTAGCACAAAACAATTAATTATTAAAAATTATGATTACAATTATCTGTGTAATAGTAGCCCTCGTGGTACTGGTAGGCATGTATTTCTCCTACAACAACAAGGAAGTAGCCCTGCGCAAAGAGGCTGAAGCCCAGAAAGGCAAGATTGAAGGTGTCCACGACAAGATGTGGAAGGTGATTCAACAGAAAGCTGAGGTGAGCAATGAGTATCGCGAAGCTTTCGAAAAAATCTATCCAGAACTGATCTCTGGTCGCTACGCCAACGACAATGGCAATGTGATGAAGTGGATACAGGAGTCAAATCCCAACTTTGACACCTCACTTTACAAGGATTTGCAGCAGGCTATTGAGATTCAGCGCGAATACTTCAACAATGCACAGACCCGCATGCTCGATGTCATCAAGGAACGCGAAACCCTCCTCGAGACCTATCCTTCCAAATGGTTTATCAAGAATAAGCAGAAGATTGAGTATGAGGTGATCTCATCCAGCGCTACTAAGGGTACCATGACCACTGGCATCGATGATGAAGTAAGCGTATTCAAGAAGTAGCAAATGACCACTTTAGTCTATCTGCTCCCCATCCTAACCTGTGTCTTCCTCTACAGCACCTCGCCTGTGCCGTTGAGTTGGGAGTACTATGCCTGTGCCATTGGGGCTTCGTGGCTACTCACAGCACTAGTGCACTGGATGATGTATAAGTCGCGCATTGCTGATGATGAGTTCTTAGGCTCCTACATCAGTAAGGTGGCGCATGAGGAGGCATGGGTGGAGCTGATACACTATATAGAACAAGTACCCTGCGGACGCGACAGCAAAGGCAATGTCATCTACAAGGCAGTGCCTCGTGTACGCCATGTCTTTCATCCTGAGCAATGGGAGATGTATTCCAGCTATGGCACTATCCAAAGCATCAGTCGCAGCTATTACGATCATGTGTGCAGCACATGGGGCACACCCATGAGTCGTTTGCACTTCACTGGAGCTAACATACAGGGTGGCGTGCGCTTTGGGCAGTCGTATTCTTTTCAAGACATATTGGACGATTATCAGTCGAACACCAATCCGCTACTCGATGCCAACTTTCGAGCGCGTTTCTTCCCTCTGACAGAAGAACATGCCTATGAGAACAAGGTACGCAACTCCCACTCCATCTTCAAGTTCGAGGATATCTCCAAGAAGCATGCCAAGGAACTGGGACTTTTTGACTATCCACCTGTGAAGCAGAACTTCCAGGAGTGCATCCTGGGTCGTCAGTTCTCAGAGGAAGTGCATCGTGCGTATGAGATGTTCAATGCCTGGTTTGGTTTCCAGCACCAGATGCATGTTTTCATCCTCTGTTTCGATGCTGCCAAAGGCATGGGCATCGCTGAGAAGCAACGCGCCTATTGGGAAGGAGGCAATCGCAACGAGTTTGTGGTTTGCTTAGGATTGGATGGCGATACTGTACGCTGGTGCCACGCATTCAGTTGGATGGATGAACCTGTGCTCAGCGTAAAGGCAGAAGCCTACTTCCGTGAACATGAACAACTGGATCTCAATGCCTTCTGCAGCTGGTTGCAAGAGAACATCTCTTTGTGGAAGCGCAAGGATTTCCGCGACTTCGATTACCTCACTGTCTCACTTACCACCACACAAAACTATCTGCTGTTTTTCCTCACTCTGGCCATCAATGTTGGCATTGCTGCAGTGATACTCCACAATATTGGAGTGCTATAGTCTAAAACGAAAAAAATTGTTAATTCTCTTTCTTGTGATGCAAGGTTTTCGTAATTTTGCATTTAGACAGAAGATATAACTAAAAAACCAGTGAAATGAAAAAGATTAGATTTTGGAGTTTCTTTTTGACCTGCTTATTTTTGATAACCTTTGTCTCTTGCAGTGATGACAATGAAATAGATCTGAGCAGAACAGAAACTATCACGATGGCATCTGGCCTCTACACGTGGTCTGATGGAGCAGACGACTTGTTCACCACATTTCACCTAATAAAAAGGGAAGGGAAACAGCAGTGGGAATGTTTCTATAGCGATATCAAAGGCTTCACTTTTGAAGAAGGCTATGAAACAGTGTTAGAGGTACGCATTGACCCTATTAGCAATCCTGCTGCAGATCAAGGCAACGAGCAATACACTCTGATAAAGGTTATCAGCAAAATACAGAAAGAATCAGAGAATCTTCCTGTAGGTGCAATAAAAGATCATTACACCGTCTCTCTGTAATACATGGCGGATATCAAACGCATTCATAAGGATCTGAACTTTAGAGAATAATGATTATGAATAAAGTACTAGCTCCTATTTATATCCTTTGTGCTTTGGGCTTTTTCGCCTCTTGCAGCAATGACTTAGACGTAAACAGGTTTATACCTAAAATAATAGACTTATCTACACATGAGATTGGGTTTTCTGAGGAGACGGATTCCGTTGCTGTTACTGCAGCTATATCTTGGTATATAGGATATATTTATAATGAAAGCACAAAAGAATACGTTTATAAAATAAGTCCAGACAATAAAACGAAAACTATTGGTAAAGGGGCACTTAGAGGTTCGGAATTTAAGATCAATGGTCTGACTATACGTGAATACAATGACCACCATGCAGAATTTTTAGACGATGGCATGCTGCCTACAGATACGTTTACAGTATGCTGCCAATATACTCCTATGGGTTATAGACCTGAATTTATTACAATAACCAAAAGGAAGGATTGATTACAACCCATAAATAGGATTATTGCAATCAGTAGACTATTACATCATATAGGACTAATTTCAAAGATGCAGCGTCTTTCACCTTAAAGATGCTGCATCTTTCATATCAAAGACGCAGCATCTTTGGTTCAACTATTCCTTTCAGCATAGATACCAGGTATCATCTTAAGATATTTTCAAGTTCTACAAACCTAAAACAGGGATTTTAGACAATCTATGAAAATACCATAGAGTTTTTTACACCCATATACCTATAACTTGCATGATAACATAAATGCCCACATCGGGGAGAGCATTAATTTAACGCAAGTTTGACGAAGCAAAAGGAATTCACCTTCACCCTTCACCTTATGCACTTAAGATACTTAGTGTCAATAAGTTAAGTGGGTGAAGGTAAAATCACACATTCATTGTTTTTGTAAATAAACACTTATGCTCACAAATATCCACCGCTGTGAACATTTTTGCTCATAACTATGGGCATTTTTGTCCACAGTTAGAGCACTATACTTATCGAACTCACGTTATTTTCCTAACTACGAAAATATTTTTTCCTAGTTAGAAAAAAAATTTCGTGTGTATAGGAACTTTTTTTTCTGTGCACAGGAACATTTTTTTCTGTGCACAGGCGCAAATCATAGGCTTGGTAGTAGCAAACCGTGGGTTTGCAATAACTAACGAGGCACTTTGCCGTAACCTTGCTTACTTGCAATAGCAAATACAACAGCCATGCTTCGATTTTACCCTTCACACTTCACAGAGAGGGGTTAAGCGTCTGAACATCAAAGCGTAATGAGTGTGAAGTGTATTTGCTGACTCTTCACAACACTTCACAAGATAGTTAACCATTTTTAGGAATACGTGAAGAGTGGTGAAGTGTCAAACGCAACACTTCACAGCAGTTATCTTATAGAAATCAGGCATTAACTCGCCCATTGTGAAGTGTGAAGACTTTTTTGAAGCATCTATAAAAAGATAGGCAAGAGCTAATGCCCCTGCCTACCATTTATATAAAGAATTACGCTATCAGAACACGTGGAGTCCCAGATAAACCATCAGGCCATTCATCAAGATCCAGAAGATGGCAAATGGCAAGGTCTTACGCATAATCTCACCATCTTGACCTTCCATATCGCAAGCAGCTGTAGCGATGGCGATACTCTGAGGAGAGAGCAACTTACCACCCTCAGAACCAGCACAATTGGCTGCAGCCAGCCAGTTGGTCTCATTACCAGAAATGCCAAAGAAGGTACCATCATTCACCAAGCCCAACTGGCCAGCTGCAGCGGCTTGCAACTTACCAAAGAGGATGTTGGCAGAAGTGGCACTACCTGTCACGAAAGTACCAATAGAACCAATCAGTGGAGCGAAGAACGGATAGACAGGTCCTGTGAGGGCAACCAATCCTGTGGCGATGGCCAACGTCATACCAGTATTATTCATCAGCATGGCCAGCGCTACCAAACAGCAGATGGTGATAGCTGTCTTCTGTAAATTATAGGCTGTCTTAAGCAGCATCTTCATCAGTTTACCAAAGCTAAGTCCCTGAATCATGCCACCAATCACAGCACCCAAGAAAATCATCAGACCTGCATTCGAAAGCCATCCGAAGGAAAAGGTATTACCTACTACTGGCATCGCAAACGAGGTGACAAGCGTAGATTTCAGCAAATCGCTGATAGGAGGCACTATCTTACTGGAAATCAAGATAAAGAAGATGATAAGGCCATAAACGCTCCAAGCCTTAAAGGTCTTTGCCAAGCCAAAGGTTTTCTTCTCTACCTTCACCTCATCAGAAGGACTCTCGTCACGAATGAAGAGCTTGTTGTAGATAAGCATAGCGATGATGGCTGCCACAGAACCCAGGATAGCTGGAGTCTCAGGACCCAGGAAGTGTCCGCAACAGAACTGCACAACGATGGAGAATGTACCCACAAAGAGAGCAATGCAGAGGTTCTTCAGCACTTTCTTACGATCTGTCATCATCAGGATGAGGAACGGGGTGATATAGAACATCAATGCCAACTGAACGATGATAAAGGTGGCTACCTCACAGAGCATCTCAGGAGAAGCCGTACCATCAGCTACCTGATTGGCCAGCGTGGTAGCAGGCAGACCTACAGCACCAAAGCCCACAGCTACTGTATTGGCTACCAGACAGATTACAGCAGAGAACATAGGTTTGAAGCCTAAGCCTATCAGGATGGCTGCAGGAATGGCCACTGCAGTTCCAAAACCAGCCATACCCTCCAGCACTCCTCCAAAGCCCCACGTCAAGAGCAACACCACCAAGCCCTTGTCTGAAGTGAGTTGGATGAACTGTGTCTTGATGGTCTCTATCTCCTTCGTTTCCACCAGCACATTGTAACTGAAGATGGCGCAGATGATAATCAGGATAATGGGGAAACAGGCCTTTAGAAGACCTTCAATAACTGACCAGAAGGTGACGCCATAGATGGAGGATTCTGCGTATTTCTCTGGAATAATGCCCAATGCAGGAGCTGCATAGAGCGCTAATAGGATGGTTACGATCAGAGTGATAATGGCACTCTTGTAACCAGACATCTTAAATCCCATCATCAGCGTGAAAAGCAGGACGATAGGAATCACGGAAATAATTGCTGCCATAGTTTATCAGATTTAAGGTAAATTCTTCTTCATGCAAAGATAGCATTTTTCTGGGAAAAGCTAAGGTTCTTGGCAAGAAATCATTATCTTTGCTAAAAATAACTGATACTATGAAAACAATGTCAAAGCAATCTGGGGCGAAGTTGGCATCTTACGCCCAATTTCTCAATGAACTAAGGCAGTTTATTCCCAAGGATCGCATATATACGGATGAGCTGAGGCGACTCGGTTGGGGTACTGATGCCAGTTTCTACAGACAAATCCCCCAAGTAGTGATTCGCAGTGATGGCGAAGAGGAACTCTCAAGCATCGTCAAGCTATGCAGCAAGTACGGCCTGCCTTTTACCTTCCGCGCTGCTGGCACCTCTCTCTCTGGACAGAGCATCAGTGACTCTGTGCTCATCGTAGCAGGAAAACACTGGGAGAAATACGAGATAGGACCTGACCAAGACACCATACGCCTGCAGCCTGGCATCGTGGGAGCACGGGTGAACGAGATACTGAAGCCTTACGGACGGGTTTTCCCTCCTGATCCTGCCAGCATAGGCAGTGCGATGGTGGGTGGTATCGTGTGCAACAATGCCTCTGGTATGAACTGTGGCGTACATGCCAACAGTGACCGTATGATGGTAAGTGCACGCATCGTGCTGACAGACGGAACTATCCTGGATACTGGCGATGCGCAGAGTCGAGAGGCGTTTAGGAAATCGCATCCTGAGTTCATTAGGAAGATTGAGGAACTGAGGGATAAAGTAAGGGCAGATAAGGAACTTTCCGAGCGTATCCGCAAGAAATACAGCATCAAGAATGTGACGGGCTTGAACCTGCGCCCATTGGTGGCTTATGATGATCCCTTCGACATCATCGCCCACTCGATGGTGGGCTCTGAGGGTACACTGGCTTTCCTCTCTGAAGTGACCATGAAGACCCTGAAGGATTATAAATTCAAGGCCTCAGCCATGGTTTATTTCCTCACCATGAAGGAGAGCTGTGAGGCAGTTGTAGCTATGAAGCAGATGAAGGCAGGCGATGAGGACTTCGCCATGAGTGCTGAGAACTTAGTGGTGAAGAGTGCTGAGATGCTCGACTATAAATCACTCAGTTCTGTGGACGACCCTGTATATCTGCAATACCAGAAGGATGTGGACGCAGGGAAGATAGAAGGCGTGAAGCCTGGCGACTACCACAACCTGACAGCCATACTCACAGAGACCAAGGGCATCACCCACGATCAGTTGCTCGACAAGATCGCGAGAATCAAGGAATGTCTGGGACAGTTCAAACTCTATATCCCTGCAGAATTTACGGAGGATCCTGCCATCTATGGCAAATACTGGGCCATCCGTTCTGGTATCTTCCCCTCTGTGGGTGGCACACGCCCCATAGGCACTTCTTGCCTCATAGAAGATGTCGCCTTCCCTATCGAATGCCTGCCAGAAGCAACGGTGAAGTTGCAGAAACTCATTGCAGACCATGGCTACGATGATGCCTGCATCTATGGGCATGCTTTCGAAGGCAACTACCACTTCATTCTGAACCAGAGTTTCAAGAGCGATAGTGAGGTAGAGCGCTATGCAGAGATGATGCGCGATGTGGCCCGTTTGGTAGTGGAAGAGTATGATGGTTCGCTGAAGGCTGAACATGGTACAGGACGCAACATGGCACCTTTTGTGAAATATGAGTGGCGCGACAAGGCTTATGAGGCGATGAAAGAACTGAAGGCCATCTTCGATCCGGAAGGACTGCTGAATCAAGGTGTTATCTTCAATGACGATCCAGAGTGCTTCATCAAGTGCCTGAAGCCACTGCCAGTATTGGATTTCGATTTCGACAAGGTGCCTGATGGTGGGCACTACCTGCCTGACGGTATTTCTACTGCGAAGGAAACCATTGAAGCTGTGAAACGTGCCAATAAATGCATAGAATGTGGATTCTGTGAGGTAAACTGCATGTCGTGCGGACTGACGCTGTCCTCACGCATGCGCATTGCTGTGCAACGTGAGATCAGGGAACTGGAGCACACGGGGAGAGACCCTGAACGCTTGGCTACGTTGAAGAAGCAATATGTCTATTATGGTGACCAGACCTGTGCTACTGATGGGCTCTGTTCAACTTCCTGCCCGATGAAGATCAATACTGGAGAGCTGACGCACCTCATCCGCCAGATGGATATGCTGAAGAATAAGAATGGATATAAAATAGGGGAATTTGCAGCCAACCACATGGCGGGTATCAAGAGTGGACTGCGCGTGGTGCTGGATGTAGCCAATTTAGGACATACGGTCTTAGGTTCCTCGCTCATGACTGGTATCTGCAACGGACTGAACAAAGCGGGGTTGCCACTATGGACCATAGCCATGCCTCGCAAGATAAAACAGCCTAAAAAATCTCAATTGTCAATTCTCAATTCTCAATTAAAATTAGTCTATTTCCCTAGCTGCATCAACCAGACCATGGGACTGGCGAAGGGTGCACCTGTCAAGCATTCATTGGTAGATGAGACCTGCCAACTGCTGAATAAGGCTGGCTATGAGGTCATCTTCCCAGAGGGTATGGAGAAGATGTGCTGTGGACAGATCTGGGAAAGCAAAGGTATGCTCGACATTGCCGATCGTAAAAGTGCAGAACTGGAAGCAGCTCTGTGGAAAGCCTCAGAGCAAGGACGCTACCCCGTATTGTGCGACCAGAGCCCTTGCCTGCATCGCATGAAGAAGGTCATCAAGCGCATGAGGCTCTATGAGCCAGCGGAGTTTATCATGACCTTCCTGAAGGACAAACTAAATTTCCACCCGATAGATAGGAATATTGCATTGCACCTCACCTGCTCTACCCGTGAGATGGGTGTTAGCGCAGAACTCATCGCTTTAGCAAAACTCTGCTCCAACCATGTCTATCTGCCCGAAGGCGTTGGGTGCTGTGGCTTTGCAGGCGATCGTGGCTTCACCTTCCCAGAGATGAACCGTTACGCCCTACGTAAGTTGAAGCCACAGATAGAGGAGCGTCATATCGAGGTGGGCTACTCCAATAGTCGTACCTGCGAGATAGGACTGCAGAGCAATACAGGTATCCCTTACATGAGCATTGTCTATCTGGTAAACGAGTGTACCACTCCCAAACAGGATTAATTACTAATAAAAGATACGTCTATGAAAAGATTACTCACACTGGTCTTATTGGCACTGACCTTGACGACCTATGCCCAAGAGAGCGACAAATGGTATGACAACATCAAGTTCAGTGGCTATGGTATGCTGCAATACCAGGCTCAGGACAAGGATGGCGAAGACAGTAACGCATTCAACCTGCGTATTCTCAGAATGATTCTCGATGGAAAGATCAAGGATTTTGATTGGCGCGTTCAGATACAGGGCACCTCTACCCCAGGACCTGCAAGTCCTACCGTCCAACTGGTGGACATGTATCTGGAATGGGTCAGGTACACCCCCTTCCGCGTAAGAATTGGTCAGTTCAAACGTCCGTTCACTTTTGAGAATCCTACTCACCCCATCACACAAGGATGGTACTCCTATGCGATGGTGATAAACAACCTCTCTGGCTTTGGCGACCGTACGGGTGAAAAATCCTCAGGCGGACGCGACATTGGTATCCAGGTACAGGGCGATTTGTTGAAGTCACCTTCTGGACGCAATCTTCTGCACTACCAAATTGGTATTTACAATGGTGAGGGTGTCAATGCGAAGGATAGAGACAACAAGAAGGATGTGATTGGAGGTTTCTGGTTCATGCCTATTGCAGGAGTACGTATCGGAGCCTCTGGATGGACAGGAACCCGAGCTGATGTGGGACGCAAGAACCGTTATGCCCTCTCTGCAGAGTACGACAAGGATGAATATACCTTCCGCATGGAGTACGTTCACAGTCAGGGTCCAGGTGCTGACCCTGCTCTTGGCAACAAGGCCGATGGTTTCTATGTTTTTGGCATCGTGCCAGTGATAAAGAGCAAGCTTCATGCCAAGGCCCGCTACAACATGTACCGTCCAGCAAAAGAATGGAGTTCTTCGAAAACCATGTATGAAGTTGGTATGAACTATTTCTTCACGAAGAACTTGCAGTTGAATGTAGAGTACGCTCGTGTGAACGATCGCACGATCATCAATCCTGACAAGCACAACTATAATTTCTTCGATGCTGAGTTGGACTTCCGCTTCTGATTTGTTTTATTAGGCATAAAAAGAGGGTGAATCGAATGATCCACCCTCTTTTCTTATGATCTTTTTCCCTAAAGATAGGATTCAAGTGAGGATGACCAAAGCTTCGCGGGCACCATGAGCACCCTTTACCAGGGCCGACTCAATATCCGCTGTCTTGGAGGGACCAGAGATAAAGGTGGCGAAGTTGTAAGGGATGTCCTTGATACGGGCATAGGCATCTGCCATGGTATCTACCACGTTCTTGCGATCAAGCAAGATGACCAATGCCTCTGAGATGAAGTAGATGGATTTATACTTCACAGTCTGAGGAATCCACACACAGCCATTCTCTGCCACGCCTATCTCCCCACGAACAATAGCCAAATCAGTGCCATTTAGCTCTTGCGGACGCTCTACCTCATCAGGATTAAAGGTAGCGCAAGTGATTTCTGGCAGGTTGCTGGCTATGCGTGGCAGATTGCCATAGCGCTGCTTGATAAGCTCATTGATATCCTGCCCTTTTTCCAGCAACACTGCCTCACCACCCGTGATGGCACTGGCCTTGATGAACTGCTGCAGGGTATCAGGATACTTGATGGTATTAACCTTCCACGTAGGAAAGTCGTACTTCTTCCCTGTATTCTTACGGATCTTTGCTAAGATATCTTCTTTGCTACTCATTTCTTGTCCTCCTGTACTTTATGTTTCTTCCACATAGAGTTGAATGATTCGCTGGCAAAATCAGGCAGGTCGCGCCCTTTGCCATAATCGTTCAGACTGATATACTTGATACAACGCGGTGTGATGTTCAGCATCGGACCAGCCCACATGGCTGCGTTAAACATAGACGGATGCTCAAAGAGCACCTTCATGCCCTTGGACATCAGTTTCTTTACCTTGTCGGCCTTGCCCCAACTGTCGAGTTGCTGACGCCACTTATACACCTGCTCGCCAAGGTCCACCTTCGCAGGACATACATTAGAGCAAGAGAGGCAGAGTGAGCAGGCAGACACGTTGTCGTAGTACTTCAACGGATCGTGCACCATACCAAGGTTGATGCCAATAGGACCTGGAATGAAATAGGTGTAGGAATAACCACCTGTGCGACGATAGACTGGGCAGGTATTCATGCAGGCTCCACAGCGGATACAGTTCAGTATCTTCACATGGTCAGGCTGGCCAAGGATATCACTACGTCCATTGTCCACAATGATGATGTGATACTCCCTATCGTCGCCCTCCTCCTTTCGAGGTCCACGGAAGTGCGAGGTATAGGTAGTGGTAGGCTGACCAGTACCACATCGAGCCAACAAGCGGGTGAATACGCCCAACGCTTCCATGTTAGGCACGATCTTCTCGATGCCAAAGGCAGAAATGTTCAACTTTGGATGTGCCATACCCATATCCGCATTGCCCTCATTGGTACAAACCACCACATCGCCCGTACTTGCCACAGCAAAGTTTCCTCCAGTCATGGCAGCATCAGCATTGAGGAAGTGTTCACGCAGGTTTCTGCGGGCTGCATGGGTAAGATAAGTAGGATCACAGTTGCCTGGCTCTGTGCCCATCTCTTTCTCAAAGCACTTGCCTATCTGTTCTTTGGTCACATGCAGGGCAGGCATCACCACATGGCTGGGAGCCAGATGCATCAGTTGCAGGATGCGCTCACCAAGGTCTGTTTCAATCGTATCAATGCCACGCTCTATCAGATAAGGATCGAGTCCGCATTCCTCTGAAAGCATGGACTTACTTTTCACAAATTTCTTCACGCCATGACTCTTCAGGATGTCATAGATGATCTGGCAATATTCTTCAGCATCCTTAGCCCAATGCACGATAGCCCCGTTCTTGGTGGCATTCTTCTCAAACTGGAGCAGCATCTCATCAAGGTGGCTATTGGTATACATCTTATAGTCATGTGCCATCTGTCGGAGTTCCTCCCACTCTGGCACCTCGTCTCTCATTTTATCACGCTTCACACGCACCCCCCAGAAGGTGGCGTTGTGGTGATTTACCTTCTCACGGTCTTGAAGGTATTTCTCTGCGGCTATGGAATGTTTGGTACTCATAATTCAGAAGCTAAAATTTCTACAATGTGAATCGTCTTGATAGGCAGGTGCTCACGCTTGATGATGCCTCCCATGTGCATGAGGCAAGAGCTGTCAGGACCAGTAATATACTCGGCACCTGTATCCATGTGGTGACGTATCTTGTCCTGTCCCATGCAGACAGACACTGCATGTTCTTCAAGGGCAAACATACCCCCAAATCCGCAGCACTCATCTGGATATTCTGGCTCGAAAACCTCGATGCCCTCTACCATGTTAAGCAAATCTCGTAGTTTACTGTAATAAGGAGCTTTCAGCTCACTGGGACGAGAAAGGCCCAGCTCACGTACCCCATGGCAACTATTGTGGATACTCACCTTGTGGGGGAACTTAGCCTTCAGGCTGGTGGGTTTCACCACATCGTGAATAAACTCGCAGATGTCATACACCTTCTCTGCAGTCTTGCACTTCAGACCTTTCTTGGCCATGATGTCTGGATGATTCACTCTGGCAAAGGCCACACAACTCACCGATGGCCCCACCACATAGTCGTAGCCCGCAAATTTTTCCTCGAAAGAAATGGCCAGATTGGTGGCCTCACTTTCAAAGCCCGCATTCGCCATGGGCTGCCCACAGCACGTTTGATCTTCAGGATAATCCACGTCAAGGCCCAGGCTCTTCAACAGCTTATATGACGCCACACCCACTTGCGGATAAATGGCGTTCACATAGCATGGAATAAATAAACCTATCTTCATGATTGATGTAGTATTAGTTGGAGGTTAACTTTTCCACAAATATATAAATTTATCTGTTTTTATCCTACAGAAACAGACCGATATTTAGTTTCTGATATAAAAAAAACGCTTTATGTAAGATATTTTTTAAAAAAGTTTTGACAATTCCGACCAAAAGCGTATTTTTGTCTAAATTTTGGTTTACTATAATGACAGACGAAGGAAGAGAGCAGCTAAGTGTTTTTGAAGCACGTATCAGGCATCTGATGTTTCTACATGATGAACTGAAACTTCAGCACGCCCAGTTGAAGGAGATCCTGGAAGAGAAAAACCAGACCATCTCACAGCTCCAGACTGAGTTGCAAACCCTTCATGAAAGTTATGGCAACCTAAAACAAGCATTGACAATCAGCCTCGATGGCTCTGATGTTAAAGAGACACGTCAGGAATTGTCAAGATTAGTGCGTGAAATCGACAAATGCATCTCCATGCTGATAAATAACTAACTGAATAGGAGGATGATGTATGGACGATAAGATAAGAATAAACTTGCAAATGGCAGACACTACCCTGCCGCTTACCATCAATCGCAATGAAGAGGAGATGGTGCGTAAGGCTGCCAAGCAGGTAGATAATTTACTGAATGCGTATAGGGACAGATATAAGAGCAATATCACTGAAAGGACGGCCCTTGTGATGGTGGCATATCAGTTGTCACTGAGCAACTTGCGCAACGAGGCTCGCAATGATACCGATCCTTATACGACTAAGATAAAGGAACTGACCAACTTACTGGAGGATTACATTTCCAAGGAATAAGTATTCTTTACAGGCCAGCGGATAGTTCCTGATTTATTGGAAAGAGTTCACGCACTGCTTATGGAACAACTCAATGGGGTTGTTTTCCTGCAGTGCGTTTTTGTTTATATATTAATTTTATTGAGAAATGATACTGACAATAATTATCGGGATTGTCTGTCTGGCCATCGGCGCCTTCGCTATGCTGTTCATACAGAAGCGACTGCTGAACGCCAAGACAGAGGCTATACTGCAAGAGGCTGAGGCTGAAGCAGAGGTAATAAAGAAAAACAAACTGCTGGAAGTGAAGGAGAAGTTCCTGAACAAAAAAGCCGACTTAGAGAAAGAAGTTCAGCAGCGCAACCAGAAGATCCAACAGGCCGAAAATAAGTTGAAACAACGTGAAATGGTGCTGAACCAGCGTCAGGATGAACTGCAGAAGCGCAAGGCTGAAAATGAGGCTTATAAGGAGAACCTGAATGCTCAGCAGGTGATACTCAACAAAAAGAAAGAGGAATTGGACAAGCTCACGCAGCAGGAAATCGTAAAGCTGGAAGCTATTTCTGGGCTGAGTGCCGAAGAGGCGAAGGATCACCTGATAGAATCACTGAAAGAAGAGGCTAAAACGCAAGCCCAAGCCTACATCAATGACATTATGGACGATGCCAAATTGAACGCCAGCAAGGAAGCTAAACGCATTGTGATTCAGAGCATTCAGCGTGTAGCCAGTGAAACTGCCATCGAGAACTCTGTGACCGTGTTCCATATTGACTCTGATGAAATCAAGGGACGCATCATTGGTCGTGAAGGTCGTAACATCCGTGCTTTGGAAGCTGCTACAGGTGTGGAAATCATCGTGGATGATACACCTGAAGCCATTGTCCTTTCTGCTTTCGACCCCGTACGTCGTGAAATTGCCCGTTTGGCGCTGCACCAGTTAGTAACTGACGGCCGTATCCATCCTGCCCGCATTGAGGAGGTGGTTGCTAAGGTTCGTAAGCAAGTGGAAGAGGAAATCATCGAGACTGGTAAACGTACCACCATCGACCTTGGTATTCATGGACTGCATCCAGAACTTATCCGCATCATCGGTAAGATGAAATACCGTTCTTCTTATGGTCAGAACTTGCTTCAGCATGCGCGTGAAACAGCCAATCTTTGTGCCGTGATGGCCTCAGAGTTAGGCCTGAATCCTAAGAAAGCCCGTCGAGCTGGTTTGTTGCATGATATAGGCAAGGTGCCTGATGATGAACCAGAACTGCCACATGCTATTCTGGGTATGAAGATAGCAGAGAAATACAAAGAGAAACCTGACATCTGCAATGCCATTGGTGCGCACCATGACGAAGTGGAAATGGCGAGCCTCCTGGCTCCTATTGTGCAGGTGTGCGATGCCATCTCTGGTGCCCGTCCAGGTGCCCGTCGTGAAGTAGTAGAAGCATACATCAAACGTCTGAATGACCTGGAGCAGTTGGCTGCTTCATATCCTGGTGTAACCAAGACTTACGCCATCCAAGCTGGGCGTGAGCTCCGCGTTATCGTAGGTGCCGACAAGATTGATGATCAGCAGACAGAGAACCTCTCTACTGAAATCGCCAAGAAGATTCAGGATGAGATGACTTACCCAGGACAAGTGAAGATTACCGTCATCCGTGAGACTCGTGCTGTAAGCTACGCGAAGTAGAATCAGGTAGGATATAAAAAAAAGATTCCCGCAGCCAACCGCGGGAATCTTTTTTATTAATCATATAATCCTTTCTCTATTCGAAAATAGTTTAATTAGTTATTCACTTGAGTTTGCTGCTCTGCGAGCAGCTTCTCCAATCTTGCTTTCAGTGCTTGGCACATAATACCATTTCTCATTGTTTGGTAACGCTTAATGCGATACTGCAGCATTGAAATTTCATTTACAATCTGTTTCATAGTTCTCTCGTTTTTAATGCCTCCCTCATTAGGGAAAGCTGTTGTTAATACCATAAAAATACTTTAAGTTTTGGTTTTGTCGCTGCAAAGATACGCATTTTTATGTTATAAAACATATTTTTGAGCAAAAAAGTACATTTTTTTAACAAAATTACTTGCAATCACCTTATTATACACCTAACTTTGCATGCATGAAACGCGAAGAATTAGAACAACTGCTCCTAAAACGCCATGTACAACCTACTGCTGTCAGGTTGATGGTACTTAAAGCTTTGTCGGAAGCCACGCAATCACTCTCATTGCTGGATCTCGACAATCTGCTTGATACCGTTGACAGATCCAGTATCTTCCGCACACTGACACTCTTCCACTCACATCGAGTGGTACATGGCATAGATGATGGTACGGGATCTTTCAAGTATGCGCTTTGTGATACAGATTGTGATTGCGAACATGATGGCGAGCACACGCATTTCCATTGTACGAAATGCAACCGCACATTCTGCTTTAAGAATATCCCTACACCGCTTATCAGCCTTCCTAAAGGTTTCCAGCTGACCAGCGTAAACTATGTAGTGACAGGTATTTGTCCGCAATGTGCGGCTAAAAACAGATCCTAAATCAGTTCATACGTGCTTACCTGAATAGGAGAGTCCAGGTTGTGTAGCACCTTCTCCAGCATAATACCCTCCATGTTGTTGTAGTCGTACCCGAAAGTGGCACGGATGCCTTGCAGGATAAACTGCGTGGCACGGTCTATGGCCACAGGCAGGCTGTCGCCCTGCATCAAAGAGCCTGTAATTACACTGGTGAATGCGTCTCCAGTACCAGGATAATGGGCAGGGAGGAACGGACAGGTGACCTTCCAGTAGCGTCCATCTATCCGATTGTAGGCATAGACGGAAGTCATGTGTGGATTATCCTCCACAGGGACACTGGTTACAATTACGATTTCTGGTCCAAAAGTAGAAAGCTCGTGCAGATAGCTCTTCAAATCCCTATCGTCGATGGTTCCACTGCGATATTGTTCATCCAGCAGGAAGAACATTTCTGTCATGTTTGGCGAAATCACATTGGCATGTCGTACCAGTTCACGCATCTCCTCCACCATCTGAGGACTCATGCCCTTGTATAAGCTGCCATTATCTCCCAAAACAGGATCCACCACCACCAAGTCTTCCTCATGTTTGAAGTCGTGCAACAAGTCCTTCACCACCTGCACCTGCTCTGGAGAACCTAGATAGCCCGTATAAAAGGCATGGAAGTGCAACCTCTGTCGCTTCCAGTTTTCCACGATGCGTTTCATCTCATCGGTCAAGTCCACAAAAGTGTATTCTGGGAACTGTGTATGGCATGAGAGCAGTGCCGTGGGAAGCGGACACACCTGCAAACCCATGGTGGTGAGTATAGGCACCACCGCCATCAGTGACACCCGTCCGATGCATGAAAGATCATGCACCGCCACTATCCTTTTCTGCTGGTTCTGTATAATCATAATCACTATTACATCTAAAAAGTTGATGCAAAAATAATAAATATTATTCCCATGAATACATTTATATAGTTTTTTTGCATATCTTTGTTCATTATCATGCAGTAAAAACCGATTATTAACATTCTTAATATAGATAAATTATGAATACAAGACTTATGAAACGCTCATTAGTAGCATTATTGGCTTGCACGGCCTTGAGCCTCAGTGCACAAGAACAGAAGCAGTATCCAGAGCAGGAAGCTATGCGTCCTGGCATGTCAGAGTATTGGACTCCACAACCTAAGATTGTGACTCCTGGTGACCCTATCACTCATAGTGCACCATCAGATGCCATTATCTTATTCGACGGAAAGGATCTTTCTGCATGGACCAACCGTAGGGGTGAGGCCGCAGGATGGGATGTACATGATGGTATCATGACCGTGAACAAACAGGCTGGTGACATCCAAACCAAGGAGAGCTTTGGCAGCTTCCAGTTGCACATCGAATGGTGTGTACCAGAGATGGATGCCCAGTTCACCAGTCAGACTCGTGGTAATAGTGGTGTGTATCTGCAGAATATGTACGAGGTACAGATCCTTGACAACTATAACAATGAGACCTACGTGAACGGTCAGGCAGGCGCCATCTATAAGCAGACTCCTCCATTGGCCAATGCGATGCGCAAGCCAGGAGAGTGGAATGTGTACGATATCATCTACACTGCCCCTGTGTTCAAGGAAGACGGCACTTACCTCTATCGTCCACGCGTGACGGTGATCCAGAACGGTGTTGTGCTACAGAATAATACTGAGATTCTGGGTACTACAGAATACATTGGCTTCCCTAAGGTAAGGGTACACGGCGATGGCCCTATCCTGCTTCAGAGCCATGGTGATCCTAGTCCAGGTATCAGCTTCCGCAATATCTGGATTCGCAAGATGTAACGAATAGGTAGAATAGTTGGCAAAATTGTCCTATTGTTTAGACACGGCTTGCTAATGGCCAAAATTATTTGGAAAGACTGTTCTAAATCGTTTACTTTGCAGCAAAATTAAAAACAATAATAAATAAAAAGAAGATTATGAAAAAGTTTGCAATGGTATTTATGAGCATGCTCCTGATGGTATTGGGTAGCGTGAATGTAGCAAAGGCTGCAGTGAATGAGCCAAAGGATTTTGTTGGCAAGTGGACTGCCACCATCGTTGGTTTGCCTGATGGCGACATCAAGATGAATGTGGAGATTAAGCTGGATGGCAGCAAGCTGGTTGGCACTTATACTGCTGAAGGTTTGGGCACAGCCGAGTTTGATCAGATTACTGCCAAGGACAAAACTGCTACCTTCTATTTCTCAGCCAGTGGATATGATATTTCCATGACCTTCATACTGAAGAGCGCCGACAAGGGTGAAGGCGATATGATGAGTATGTTTGATGTGAATTGGGAACGCGTGAAATAGTAAGTAAATATTTCACATACCTCTCTATAAGCCTCCTCTAAGATAGAGGAGGTTTTTTTTGTATCTTCTACAAAAATCCATTATCTTTATGCCCTGTTAATCAAGCTGATGTTATGGAAAAGGAACTGAATAGCCAACGTGTCCGCAAGTTGGCACCTGAGAACGACCCACTGAAAATAGGCATGGGATGGACCATAGAAGACCTAAGCAAGCCACAGGTATTGGTGGAAAGCACTTTTGGCGATTCTCATCCTGGCAGTGCACACCTCTTACAGTTAGTGGACAAGGCCATGCAGGGCATACGCGATGCTGGTGGCCGTGGTGCCCGCTATTTTGTTACTGACATTTGCGATGGCATTGCGCAAGGACATGATGGCATCAACTATTCCCTTCCCCACCGTGACATGATGGCCCACATGATGGAAATTCATGGACAGAGTACGGGCTTTGATGGTGGAATCTTTATTGCCAGTTGCGACAAATCAGTGCCCGCTTGTCTGATGGGTCTTTGTCGCCTGGACATGCCTTCCATTGTCATAACTGGTGGAGTGATGGATGCGGGTCCCAACCTGCTCACTCTGGAACAGATAGGTGCCTACTCTGCCATGTGTCAGCGTGGAGAAATCACGGAAGAGCAACTGACTTACTATAAACACCATGCTTGTCCTTCATGCGGTGCTTGCTCCTTCATGGGCACAGCTTCCACCATGCAGATTATGGCCGAGGCATTGGGACTGATGCTGCCTGGCTCTGCCTTGATGCCTGCCACCAGTCCCGACCTTCAGGAGATGGCTTACAAAGCAGGATGTCAGGTACTGACACTGATCAAGCAAGGCATTAAGGCGAGTGATATCGTGACGATGAAGGCCATTGAAAATGCCATCATGGTACATGCTGCCATCTCTGGCTCCACCAATTCGCTGCTGCATATCCCTGCAATGGCTCACGAACTGGGCATAGAGATCGATGCTGATACCTTCGATCGTATGCATCGTGGGGCCCACTACCTGCTTGATATCCGTCCCTCTGGACGCTGGCCTGCCCAGTTCTTCTATTATGCTGGTGGGGTACCTCGCGTCATGGAAGAAATCAAGTCGATGCTCCACTTAGATGTTCTTACAGTCACAGGCAAGACGCTTGGTGAGAATCTTACAGCCTTAAAGGAAAGTGGATTCTATGAACAATGTGAAGCACACTTAAAGCCTTGGGGACTGAAGCGCACGGATATCATACGCACCTTTGAGCATCCTATTGGTTCCAATGGTACCGTGGCTATCTTGAAAGGCAACTTGGCTCCCGATGGCTCTGTGGTGAAGCATTCCGCCGTTCCTCCTGAGATGTTCCAAGCCACCCTGCGTGCCCTTCCTTTCGATTGCGAAGAAGATGCCATCCATGCCGTCCTGACCCATCAAGTCAAGCCTGGTGATGCAGTGATTATCCGCTACGAAGGTCCCAAGGGATCAGGCATGCCTGAAATGTTCTATACCACAGAAGCCATTTCGTCAGATGCGGAACTTGGCAAAAGTATCGCCCTGATCACTGATGGTCGTTTCTCTGGCGCCTCCAAAGGTCCTGCCATCGGACATGTTTCTCCTGAAGCTGCTGAAGGCGGTCCCATTGCCTTAGTGGAAGAAGGCGACTTGATACAGATAGATATCCCTGCCCGCATCTTGGAGATCGTAGGCATACAGGGAAAGCGATTGCCTAAAGAAGACATTGATAAGATCCTCATGGAACGTCGTAAAGCATGGAAACCTCGTGCCCCTAAATATAAGAAAGGTGTATTGCGTCTCTTTGCTGAACATGCCGTTTCAGCCATCAAAGGAGGATATATGGCGACAGAGTCGCTAAATGCAAAATGCAAACATTAAAACAATAAATATTAAGTATTAATTGATTATAGAACTATGAATAGTTGCATTCTTGCATCTCTGCATTATTGCATGGCCTTCATGGCCCAGGCGGTCGATGTGGCACTGAACCCTACCCGATTGATTATTGCAGCGTTGGTAGGACTGGTTTTGCTGCTGGTGCTTATCATCAAGTTTAAGATTCAAGCCATGATAGCCATTCTGGTGGGTGCCATCCTCATAGGCTTGGGTGCAGGAATGCCCTTCGAGCAGATTGTGGCGTCAGTGGACGATGGTATTGGCAATACCTTGAAAGGCATTGCTTTACTGGTAGGCTTAGGCTCCATGTTTGGTTCTATTTTAGAGATATCTGGTGGGGCACAGACCTTGGCAGTAACGCTGGTCAACCGTTTTGGCGACCAAAAGGCGGCATGGGCGTTGGGTATCACAGGCTTGGTCATTGCCATGCCCGTGTTTTTCGATGCAGGCCTCATCATCCTTATTCCACTGGCATTCTCACTTGCCAAGCGTACGGGGCGCTCTTCGCTCTATTATGCCATCCCGCTTTTAGCAGGTCTGGCAGTGGGCCATGCCTTTATCCCCCCTACCCCTGGTCCTGTGTTGGTGGCTACCATGTTAGGGGTAGATCTGGGATGGGTTATCCTCATCGGCATTTGTTGTGGTGCCCTTTCCATGATTGTGGCAGGTCCCATTTGGGGAGCCATCTGTGGAAAGAAATACTATATCCCTGTGCCTGAGCAGATTGCCAAGCAAGCCGATGTCGATGAATCCAAGCTGCCAAGTTTCTGGAGCGTAGTAGGTATTATCCTCATTCCTTTGGTACTCATCATCCTAAAATCTGTGGCAGGGGTAGTTGATTCTTTCGCACCAGCACGCCCTATCCTCAATTTCTTAGGCGAGCCCTTTGTAGCACTTACGATAGCCACCCTTATTGCCATGGTACTATTGGGCTATCGTCATGGCTACTCTGGTGCAGAACTTGAGAAGGTAATGACCAAGTCGTTAGAGCCCGTGGGACTCATTCTCTTGGTGACTGCCTGTGGTGGAGTGCTGCGCTACATCCTGCAGTATTCAGGATTAGGCGAAATCATTGGTCATGCAGTGGCCTCCGCGTCCTTACCAATAGTGATTGTAGCCTTTGTTGTAGCAGCCTTGGTACGCATATCTGTGGGCTCAGCCACTGTGGCCATGACCATGGCTGCAGGCATCATCGCTGCCATGCCCGAAGTGGCAGGCCTTTCGCCCATCCACTTAGCATGTATCACTGCAGCCATCGCTGGTGGAGCTACCGTATGCTCTCACTTCAACGACTCTGGCTTCTGGCTGGTAAAGTCGCTGGTAGGTATGGATGAGCAAACCACCCTCAAGACGTGGACAGTGATGGAAACACTGGTTGGCGGCACTGGCTTTGTCGTGGCGCTCATCATTTCCTTCTTTGCATAGCTTACTTCAACAACAGCACAACTGATGAGCAGGCAGGCATCTGGAGCTTGCTGAAATTCTCTTGCTGCTTGACGTCACCAGTCACAGCAATGGCTTTACTGATACTCTCAGTGAGTGGCACCTGGATGGTGGTATTGCTCATGTTGTGAAGCACCAGCAGCTTCTGACTACCTTCTGTCATATACCAGGCAGCTAAACCTGCCAAACTGGTATTAGCTTCATTGTAGGTGTCATGACGCGTCATCTTTCCTGTAGCAAGTGCAGGATAAGTGTTGCGCAACGTTGTATAGGTGCGATAAGTGCTGAGCAGAGAGTTGGCATCAGCAGCTTGATCGGAGGCGGATTTGATGCTGCTTGCCACTCCCTTGTCTATCTTCGAGGTGTAGCTGCTGGTCACCGTATTATCGCCCCACAGCATCGGACTGCGTACATACTCATCGCCATTGTTCTTAGTGCCATAAATACCCAGTTCCTCTCCATAATAGATGTAAGGATGACCACTCGTAGTGAGCAACACGGCAGCTGCCAGTTTCTCCTTTGGTAGCGACTTCCCCAGCTTGGAAGCTGCACGGTCTTCATCGTGGTTGGACAGTTTAGGGGTATATAGATAATCAGAGCGATAGCTGGCGAACTTCTGCTGATGCTGCAACACTTCATAGGCAAAGGTATTGCCCTTGTAAGCGTTGATCATACTCTCGAGAGAGTACCAGTAAGTGAAGTCGAACAGTGCAGGCAGGCCCTTGAAATAAGGCGCAGTCACCGTATAGCTGTCGAGCACCTCTCCTATCATGTAGATGTCCTCACTATGTCCTTTCTTGTGGAAGTAAGCATTCATGTCCTCATAGAAGGTCTTGAGGAACTGTGGGTTATCATCATTCGTGGCATTGTGGTAGATGTGCTTCACGGCATCGAGGCGGAAGCCATCCACACCACGATCCACCCAGCCTTCTGCTGCGCTGAGCATGGCCTTGTAAGTGGCATTGTTGCGTACATCACTCAGCTTACCATAATCCAAATCTGGCATGCTTGAGGCGAACATGGCATGGTAGTACCACGCCTCCTGAAAATCAAACTTGATGTCAGCAGCAGTGTTATTGTCAAGTTGGAAAGCCTTTCCCAGTGTGACTTTGGAACTGCCAGAGGTAGCTCCATACTTGGTGCCGTTATCCCAACTGGTGTTTGAGGTACGTATCAGGAAGCCCCACTCCGTCTTTAGGTTCACGGTAAGCTCATAGACGCCGTTACCCTTATCGTAGAATCGCTTGCATACGCCATCACCATAATATAAGAATTTGTCGGCGGTTCCCTCAGAGGTATCTGCCTTCGTAGCCTTAGTCACAGTAACGGTCTTCTTATTCCAATCCAGCACAAACTTATAGATGCCATTGACTTCATCCCCACTACTGGCAGTCTGCCATTCACCACTGCTATAGCCATCTACTGCAGGGAATTTGCCAGCTTTCACATCACCTTCTGGGTCTTGTGAGAAGGTGTAGAAGCCCAGATAGGGGCTGTCTTTGCCCTCTTTTAAGGCTGTAGTAGCGCTTTTGAACCACTCGTGATCCTTACCTGTGTGGTTCATCACATAGTCCAGATAAATCTTGATGCCTGCAGCGTGAGCCTTACTTACCAGATTGTCGAAATCGGCTTCTGAGCCATACTGCGGATTCACCTTGGTATAATCGGTCACATCGTAGCCGTGATAACTCATGGCAGGATGGATGGGTGAAAGCCAAAGCGCACTCACGCCCAGATCTTTCAGGTAATCGAGCTTAGAGGTGATGCCATTGAAGTCGCCCATCCCGTCACCATCACTATCTGCAAAGCTATAGACCAACAGCTGATACGTCATATCCGCCCGTTTCTGTCCGTCCCAAGCATCGGGCTGAGCAGTCACTGCTGTCCATTCCACAGTAGGTGTAGGCGTGGGCGTAGGTGTGGGAGTTGGGGTTGGTGTGGGCGTAGGTTCAGGTGTAGGACCATCATCCCCTCCACAAGAGGTCATCACAACCAAGGTGGTGAAGCAAGCTATTGCCAGCATCCACATATTTCGGAAAATACTCTTCGCTTTCATATCCTTAAAGTTTACGTTATCTGAGGGCAAATATAAATAAAAGAATGGAAATATCACACTTGCAATAAAGAAAAAACTAACTGTACACTGTACACCTGTACACCTTGAGATGGGAAAGGCAAAATCTAAAGAATAGAACAATTTCACAGCCTCATCTTTTTATACCCACAAATATAAACTTCCTAGTGAGCTAAAAATTCTTTCCTCACTAGAAAATAATTATTTTCTCGGGAGGCTTTTTATATTCACTAGCATTAAGATACAACGACTCATCTAAAGAATAGAACAATTTTAACATCATTGTTCCTCTTCAAAAAGTGTACAGGTGTACAGTGTACAGTTAGTTTTCTCTCTAAAACAGGCGTGGATCTTACTAATAAAAAAGGTGCTGCACCAAAAATACAGCACCTATTCTATAATCAGTAAACCTTGTTACTTCTTCTCGATAGAATACATGGCAATGCCTGTAGGGCCATCGAAAATGAAACGGATGAGGTAGGTACCTGCAGCTACAGGGATGTTTGGACCATCTTGCCAGAGGTTGTCAGGCTCACCACCCCAGTTCATGCCCCAATCATGGTTGGCACGGAACTTGAACTCACCATCGTTGAGGGTAGTAGTTACCTCGAAACATTTTTCCTGAGGATTGTAAGTAAGGTCGGTATCAGTGTCCCAAGCGCCATTGGCAGAGCCTATGATGCTCACAACGAACGGTGTGGTCTCAAAGGTCATCTCTGTCAAGTCAACCTTGATTTGGTAGAAGCCAGGTTCAACAGCTGGCATGTTAGGACCACCAGTATCTACCAGCTTATTGTCGCCAGCATATTCCCAGTCGCCATCCCAGTTGTCCTCATTAGGCTTAAATTTATACTCACCATCCAGCCAGTAGTAACCCACGTACTTACCATCATAGTTGGCAGAACGCAACGGATGAGATTCGCTCCATCCACCTTCATTACCAATTTCGTAGATGTACTCTGCAAATGCCATTGGAGTGAACTCCCAGGTACCTGCAAGCACATTGATGGCAATGCGATAATAAGTAGCACCATCAGATGCTGGAAGGTTCCAAGCACCACCATTGCCAACCATGTATTCTCCCTTCAGAGAGGTGTCACCATCGTTAACAGCGCAGATGAGGTTGTCCCAGAAAGCACCACTCTCATAGGCTGTTCCTGGAGCAAGCTTGAACCAGTTGTCCACGCGGTTGCCATCACCATCCACAGGAGCAGGAATCACGGTGTAGAAGATTGGATCGATGTAAGCACTCTCACCACTACTATTGTAGAGTGGATAGCTCTGATCAGAATCACTCCAGCCATTGAGCTGACCTACATAGAAGTACTCGTCGCAGAGGTCTTCTACATAAGGCGTGAACTCATAAGTACCAGAGAGCATATCCAGCTTCAGCACATACATCTTGGC
>JAGCFP010000004.1 GCA_017650045.1 Bacteroidaceae bacterium
CGTAATTGCTGTATATAACCATCGGAAGTAATCAGGGGTCAAAAACTCTTCACTGACATAAGCCTGATCAAGAAAAACGTTCTTCCACTGTCCACCTTGGGCCTTATGGCAAGTCACTGCATAGGCATACTTTACTTGCAAAGCATTGAAGTAAGGATCGGACTTCAGTTTCTTCACGCGCTCACGCTTCAAGGAAATGTCTGCATAGTCTTCCATCACTTTCGTGTAGAGATCTTCACTATCTGCTTTTGAGAGTGATGGTGCCTCGCTCTGCAAAGTATCCATGAGCAGCATAACCTCCACTTCCATCTCATTGTAATCAGGGAAAGCCAAAGTAGCTTCCACAAAACGGAGCCCATATTGTTCACGCTCACCTCTGACGCGTACAACACGGGCCATATCCCCATTGGCGATAAAATCCATCTCTGCTTCTTTCTCCGTCCAGTAATAGTTATTCTTCGTTACCATCAGCATATCGCCACTCTCCAATTCTTCTTCTCGCCAAAGAATCCTACCTCTGATGCCGTTGTTATAGATATTAGCTCGTTTATTGGAACGACAAATCACAATGGTTTCTTCCATGCCATCATGGTCGTAACAATCGGATATGGTTTCTATCAGTTCATCTCCAGAAATCACACGAATATCTGCAAATCCTTTGAGGCTGAACTTTGGCAACACGTCAAATTGCCCTTTCATGATAAGTTCACGAAGCTGCGTGGCATTCCATAAGATGCCAGATGCCTGCTCCTGTCGAAGCACCTCTGTCATTTCCATCTCCCTGACTTCCAATCCGTAACCTTTCAGACATGCAGTGTCCAAAGCAGGACTGTAAGCTGCTCCTACTGGTGGGAGCTGTGCAGTATCACCAAGCATGATCAAATGGCATCCTTCTCCAGAATAGACGTAAGTAATCAGATCATCCAACAAATAGCCTGTCCCAAAAGCACTTCCTGAGGAAGCATCATTGGCTATCATAGAGGCCTCATCGATGATAAATAAGGTGTGCTTATGAAGATTATCGTTGATAACAAAACTACCACCTTCACCAGAGAACGACTGCTCTCGGTATATTTTCTTATGAATGGTATAGGCAGGCTGACCAGCATAAGCAGCGAAAACTTTGGCAGCCCTCCCTGTTGGAGCAAGCAACACCACTTTCTGCTTCATCTTATAAAGCGTCTGCACAAAGGCACCCATAAGTGATGTCTTACCAGTTCCAGCATACCCCTTCAGAAGCAAAATAGCCTTGTCTTGAGCCTCTAAATAAAATTCTGACAACATATTTAAAGTTTTTTCTTGCTCAAGTGTTGGTTTATACGGAAAATTTTCCTTAATTTGTTCCGTGAAATAGAATTTTAGCATATTCAAAGCGTAAAAAGTTCGTTTAAAAGAGAAATATTAAAATTATTTCCCTTATTTTTGCAGTGCGAATATAATAATTAAAAAACATATTTATCATGAAAACAGTATTTAATGCTATTTTAGCCATCTGTATTGTCGCTCTGGTGTACATTTGCTATGCAAGTATCATGGGCCCAATCAACTTCCAGAATGAGAAAGACGTTCGTGACGCTGCCGTTCAGACTCGTTTGATTGACATCCGCAAAGCTCAGGAACAGTATCGCAACCTGCACAATCAGCAGTATACCGATAACTTTGATTCCCTGATTCACTTCGTTAAGACAGAGAAGATTCCTTTCGTGTTCAAGCAGGGCGAACTTTCTGATGCTCAGCTGGAAAGTGGTATGACAGAAAAGAAGGCTATGGATATTATCAAGAAGGGTGACGCTAAGGCTATCGCAGCTGCTGGTTTGCAGAATTTCCGTCGTGACACCAACTGGATTGCAGTAGTTGATACCCTCTTTGGCAAGGGCTTCAATGCTGATTCTCTGCGTTATGTTCCTTTTGGCAATGGTGCTCAGTTTGAAATGGATACTATCACTCAGATTGCAAGATCTGGTGCTCCATTCTGCCTGTTGGAAGTGAAGACTCCTTATACCACTTACCTGAATGGTATGGACAAGCAGGAAATTATCAACTTGGTTGATGAGCAGACTCAGCTTGGCAGATATGCAGGTCTGAAGATTGGTGACCTGGAGACAGCTAACAACAATGCTGGTAACTGGGAGTAATTCCTCTTACATAAGTCACATGATTGAGACTACTGATTTCAGAAAATCTGAACAATATACATTATCCATCCGCTGCACAGCGGATGGATTTTGTTTTTCACTCTACAACCCTTTGAAGAATTCAGAAGAAGCGTATTCAAACTATTTTGTAGAGGCTGATATGCTTTTGTCAGAATGCGGTAATCTCAAAAAGATAGTCAGACAGACAGAATGGCTGAATAACTCATTCGGGAAAGTCAATGTCCTGTTAGAAAACACCCGTCAGATGACCATTCCTCTTGACTTATTTGAAGATGAACAAGCGGAGGCACTTTTCTATCATAGTTTCCATAAAGTGGATAATGAAATCGTAAATTATAATGTTGTACCCAACAACAACATTGTAGTTCTTTACGGTATGGACCAAAGTACTAAGGCATTCTTACTAGAGATATTTCCCAATGCCAAGTTCTATTCAAAAACCACTGCACTCTTAAACCACTATGGAAAAAAGAGAAGCGAAGGAAATCGTAAGCAACTTATTGTACATGTAGATAAACACATCTGTACCTTGATGGCTTATGAGGATGGACATCTCTTACTATGTAATGCACAAGTTTTTACCCAACAAACAGACGTTGCCTTTCATTCTTTAGCTTGCTGGAAGAGTCTGAACATGAACCAAGAGGAAGATGAACTTCGTCTTTCTGGGGAGGTCGGGAATCTAGAGGAGCTACTTCATATCCTGCAAAAGTATTTACAGCATATCATTATCGAAGAAAACACGACAGATATCGATATCAAAACCGTTACGCAATGAGAGTCGTCAGTGGTATATATAAAGGTAGGCATTTTGATGTTCCACGTAGTTTCAAGGCACGTCCGACAACAGATTTTGCCAAGGAGAACCTTTTCAATGTACTCTCCAACCTCATTGATTTCAGCGAAGGGGTAACAGCCTTGGATCTTTTTGCAGGAACAGGAAGCATCAGTCTAGAGCTCCTTTCTAGAGGTTGCGAAAAGGTTGTCAGTATAGAGAAAGACAGGGACCACTATCAGTTTATCAACAAGGTGATGCATGAAGTGAAGACAGCCAATAGTGTCGTACTTAATACAGATGTATTTAAGTTTATCCAACGCTGTAATATGCAGTTTGATTTCATCTTCGCAGATCCTCCTTATGCTCTTCCTGAACTCGATACACTTCCCGACCTTGTCTTTGAAAAACATATACTGAAGGACAATGGATTATTCGTTTTGGAACATGGAAAAGACTATAAGTTCGAAAATCATCCATACTTCAAACAAAGCAGAACTTATGGCAGCGTCAATTTTTCGATATTCTTGAATTGCGCATCCCAACCTGGATAGGCACAAATACACTCTTCACCTATAAAGACTGATTCTGCCCACTCTTCTTCATGTAAATGCCATTCCAACCATCGAAGAGCGATCTGTCCATAAGCACCACCAAATTCTTCGGCATAGGTACCCATGTGCCCAGACTGATCCGAAGCAATAACAGCAAAGACATTATCAATTCGCAGGAAGTCATCCATTGCGTTTTCATAAGCAGTGTCGGTTCTCCCTCCAACCAAATACAAGATAGGTGCATGAAGCTTGTTCAGAGCCGACTTATCAATTACCAAATTCAGATTACGCTGAATCTGTTCTTCTGTGGGAGTAATCACGCCACTATTCAGACAGATGGTAGTCTTCACACGTGTATCACCAGATACAGCCAAAGCCTGCAAACCTCCACACGACTGCCCCATCACTGCTACCTTATTCATGTCCACAGCTTTATAGAAGATAGACTTTTCGTCCTTCACAGCTTTCTGCATCAAATCCATTGCATCCGTCAGCAAATGATAGTCTGTCCATTCTGCAGCATCTTCATCAGCTTGTGCCTCCTCTATCGTTTCATGATAAGGACCAACAGCAATGACAACATAACCAAAAGAAGCAATCTCACTAAGGAACCTTTCAAAATAAACAGAGGTATTCATACACCCACCATTCCCAAAGACAACCAATGGTAGTGGACCTTGCGCAATAGCTTGTTGTATATCAGCAGGTCTATAAATGGTATAACCCTTGAAGGCGGCATCTTCAGTCACCACAGATGGGTATTTCCCTAAGCCTCCTTCATCTATCACTTTCTGACGAGGTGGCTGTGGTGATGAGCAACTTAGCAAACATGAGAATGCCAATAAGGCAACAATCAGATTCTTCATACGCATTACATTCATTACAACAAAGGAGCCATTAGTCGGATGATACCTTGGATTAATTTCTCCCACCATGGTCTCTTTTTCCATTCTTTCAATGCAACTTGCACAGCATCCGCTTGATCATCTATAAATACCTGCTTCATCTGTTGTGCAAATTCCCTATCATATACGAAAGCATTCACTTCAAAATTATGCTCGAAACTACGAAAATCCATATTTGTAGATCCTACAGACACCAATACATCATCAGATATCATGAGTTTAGAGTGAATGAATCCTTTCTGATACTGATAGACCTTCACACCTGCCTGAAGGACATCACGCAGATAAGAGAGCGTTCCTAAATGAGGCAAGACTGTATCAGACTTCTTTGGAATCATCAATCGCACATCTACACCTGCTAAAGCTGCGGTTTGCAACGCAAAAAGCACAGGTTCTGTAGGAAGGAAGTAAGGTGATTGCACATAAAAATACTTTCTTGCACCTGTAATGGCTTTCACCAAGCCTTGCATAATGTCAGGCCATTGAGAAGTGGGTTCACCAGTTACTATTTGTGCCACAGAGCTGCCAACATCAGGTAGTTTGGGAAAATATTCAGAAGAAGTCAGCAACTTCTGATCCACGAAATACCAATCCATCAGGAAGACTGTTTGTAAACCATGCACAGCCTTTCCTTCTATCTTCAGATGAGTATCACGCCAAATACCCCATTTCACACCTTTCACATACCTATCTGCCAAATTCATGCCTCCGATAAATCCCACTTTTCCATCGATGACTGTCAGTTTACGATGATTACGATAATTTACCCTTCCAGAGAAAAACGGGAAATGAACCTTCAAGAATCCTCGCACCTCAATTCCTGCATCACTCATTTTCCTGAAGAACTTCGAAGGGACATGCCAACAGCCCACATCATCGTAGATGACACGCACCTTTACGCCCTCTTGCGCTTTCTCTTTCAACACGTCCAGCACCTTATTCCCCACTTCATCATCATTGAAAATGTAATATTCCATGTGGATATGGTTTTCAGCCTTTCTTACTTCTTCAATCAATGCATTGAGCATGGATTCACCATCTATATAAGTTTCCACATGATTACCTCCAAAAGGAAAAGACTGGTCAATATTCTGGAATAGCATCACCAATCGCCTATAATCAGGGGGAACAACAACAGATTCCTGTGCCAGATATTCTGCACGAGGCTTACTCATCAGGCGACTATAACTACGTCTGCTTATCTTTTTTTGCCTACGATGATCTCTACCAAAGTATAGATACAATATCAATCCTATAACTGGAAGGAAGGTTATGACCAATATCCAAGAAACTGTCTTCACGGGATTCCGATTCTCCATGACCATCAATACGATAGTACTAACAATTGCCAACACATATAATACATTAAATGTGGTGGACAGAATCTGTGATATGCTGACA